>JAMONQ010000140.1 GCA_027065635.1 Campylobacterales bacterium
ACTTTTTCATCCTTTCCGGTTCAGGCCTCTGAAACGAAGTGCCCGGATACGGATTGAAATATATGAGATTCACTTTCGATTTTATTCCTTCGAGAAGTTTTATCAGCTTTTTCGCGCTTTGAATGTCATCATTGACATCTTTAATGACAAGATACTCGAACATCACACGTTTTCTAGTATTGACAGGGAAAGACTTTACAGCGTCGATTATAGATGCGATGTTGTATGCCTTGTTCATCGGGATCAGCTCTTCTCTCAACTCGTCGTCAACTGCATGAAGACTGATTGCCAATTGAACTCCAAGCTCCATTTCACCGAGTTTTTTTATCTTCGTGCTTATTCCGCTTGTTGACACTGTCTGTCTTTTGGGAGAAATGCTCAGACCGTTTTCATCGGAAAATATCTTTATTGCTTTGGCAACATTCTCAAGATTGTCAAGTGGCTCGCCCATGCCCATGTAGACAATGTTTACACGCCTGTTGCTCGCAATGTCGTTGTCCTTCTTTATCTCGAGGACCTGTGCGACGATTTCACCTACTTCGAGATTTCTTATAAACCCGCCTTTTGCAGTAAGACAAAAAGCGCAGCCGACCTTGCACCCTACCTGGCTCGATACACATACGGTATATTTTGCATGGTGAATCAGTTCGCCACGTTCGTCGTACTGGGCATCTTTCATCTTGAGCAGTACAGCTTCTACGGTATGACCGTCTTTGAGTCTGAAAAGGTATTTGACGCTACCGTCGCTACTGATCTCTCTTTTTACAATTTTAAGCGGAGATATGAAAAATCTTTCCGAGAGCTCTCTTCTTAGCTTTTTTGGGAGATTCTCCATCGACTCGAAGTTGTCCACATGTTGTTGATATACCCAGTTGAAAATCTGTTTGGCTCTGAATTTCGGGGGTACAAGTTTTCCCAGCTCATCCTGCGTATAATCAAGAATCGATGTTTTCAAGATCTGGAACCTTTCGTTCGAGATATTCGACAAGCAGCGTCATCGCCTTTTCGTGATTTTTCAAAAAATCTTCGTGCGCGTTTTCGTCACACCTGTTAGTTATGACAAAAACCCCGCCGCATGGTATCTCATATAGTTGCGCTACAAGCATAACCGAATAGAACTCCATGTTTTCAAGTCCGATGCCGAGCCTATTGAATCTTGAGCCGATATCGATATCGGTCGTTATGTAATTGCTCGAGTTTACTATCGAAAGCTCTTTTTGTGACAACATTTCGTAAAGTGGCGTTTCACGTGAAACATTTCGCTCGGATACGATGAGGTTGTTCTGAAGAGGCGTATAGCTCTTTTTTTGTAAATACGAAAGCTCTAACTGACTGGCAGCCCTCGATTCGACGATATCGAAAATTTCATGTTCGCCGTATGTGCCGGCGCTGCCTATAAAAAGCAGAAACTCCGGAGGGTGCATGAGTACCAGGCGTGTCAGATTTGACGCACTTTCACATAGCCCTACTCCGATCGGAGTGGCGAATGAGAAGGTTTCGTTGTTACCGGCGCAGACGATCATACTCTTACCGGAATGTTTTGTTGGCGTAGATAGTGCTTCAGCTCCATGATATCAATCTCCTTGAAGTGGAAGATCGATGCTGCGAGTGCCGCGTCGGCTCCGGATAGAAATGCCTCTTTTATATGCTCCATGGTACCTGCACCTCCGCTCGCTATTACCGGTACATTGACACTGCCGCTTATTGCGCGATTCAGCTCGTTGTCATAACCCGCTTTCGTGCCGTCGGCATCCATCGAAGTGAGGAGTATCTCCCCTGCTCCACGGTTGACAACCTCTTTGGCCCACTCGAGTGCGTCGATTCCAGTATCTATACGCCCACCGTTTATGAAAACGTGCCACTTGCCCGGTCCTACCCGTTTGGCATCGATGGCAACGACAATACACTGTGAACCGAAACGCTTGGCGCCCTCGTCGATGAAATCGGGACGCTTTATAGCGGCAGAATTTACACTGACCTTGTCACAGCCGACATTTAGCAGCGCATAGATATCGTCGAGCTTTCTTATTCCGCCTCCGACGGTAAGAGGAATAAAGACCTCTTTGGCAACCTCTTTTACAATATGGACAATCGTGTCACGGTTTTCATGGCTGGCGGTGATATCGAGAAATGTCACCTCGTCCGCACCCTCTTCATTGTATCGCTTTGCAACTTCGACAGGATCACCGGCATCTTTCAGTCCTACAAAGTTGACACCTTTTACGACACGGCCGTCTTTTACATCGAGACATGGGATTATGCGCTTTGCAAATGTTTCCAAACTATCGAACCTCTTTTTTAAATGGCACTCTTTTGCTTACATGGTGCCGTTAACTGGTATAATGATACTGCAAAATTATAGCGAAACCAGACTTGGCGCAGCTACCTGTTTAAGCATTCTTTAAAAATGTAATCTCTTTTTAAGAAAAGTTTCAGTATGATTGATTCCGATTTTCATCGCAATAGTGAAAAAATAGCCAAAAAAAAGTTTGGTCAGAACTTTCTCAAAGATGAGACGGTACTGCAAAAGATCATCGAATCGATGCCCTATCAGACTACTGACAAGATAGTAGAGATCGGGCCTGGGTTAGGTGATTTGACCAGATATCTGGTCGAGATTAAGGATGTCACCGCTTATGAGGTGGACAAAGAACTCTGTGGACACCTGCAAAGAGTGTTCGCTCCTTTTATAGAGAAGGGGAGACTGAAACTTTATTGCAGTGATGTTTTGGACCACTGGAAGCATGAGAGCTTGGCCGACCGGCCCTACAGTCTGGTCGCCAACCTCCCCTATTACATTGCTACGAATATCATTTTAAGGGCACTGAGGGACCCTCTTTGCGAGAGCATACAGGTTATGGTACAAAAAGAGGTAGCCGAAAAGTTCAGTGCAAAGGCTGGAGAGAAGCGTTTTTCCGCACTTTCGATCCTTGCGCAAAGCTGCGGTGAGGCGCATATCTGCTTCGATGTGCCTCCGGAGGCTTTTGTCCCCGCCCCCAAGGTGATCTCGTCGGTACTTCAGATCCGCAAGAGCAGATCGCTCGACGATCATGGGTTTGAAGATTTTTTGAAGGCGGCATTCTCGCAGCCGCGAAAAACACTCGCCAAAAATCTTTCGGCGATGTTTGACAAAAAAGATGTAAAGGAGGCGCTCGCTTCTTTGGGTCTACACTCCTCGATCCGTCCTCATGAAGTGGAAACATCCCTCTATCACCACCTAAAATCTATTTTGCAAGGTGATATTGATGGAAGAGAAAAAGAGTCAGAATCAGGGGGAGCAGCCCAGAAACAACCAGGGTCAAAACGGGCAAAAGGGATCAAATCGCAGGCCCAGAAGATCTCAAGGCGGAAATCAGAAGCAGGGTGACAAGCGACAGGATCAGCAAGGAGGCAGAAGCCGTCCCCGCAACAACGGCGGAAGCTCTCGCGGAAGAGGCGGACAAAGAGGCAGAGGACGCGGAAACGGCAGAAATCCGGAGTCGCACTACAAGACGCCGGCAAATGTGAGGCGTAGCAGTGACGGTGTATATACCGACATAAACCAGGCGATCGCCGCCAACAAGGAGGTGCACAAGGAGCGTCTCGATACCGCCGCCAAGATAGATACGAGCAACAAGGCGCGTGTGCGCTTCACTCCTCTTGGAGGACTTGGCGAGATAGGCGGCAATATTGCGGTTCTGGAGACTGAAAAGAGTGCGATAATTATCGACGTGGGAATGAGTTTCCCGACCGAAGATATGCATGGAGTCGATATTCTCGTGCCGGACTTCAGCTATCTTCATACTATCAAGGAGAAGATCGACGGAATTGTAATCACCCACGCACACGAGGATCATATAGGTGCCGTTCCGTATCTTTTCAAGGAGCTGAAGTTTCCTATATACGGTACTCCCCTGCCCCTTGGAATGATAGCCAACAAATTTGACGAGCACGGCCTTAAAAACGACAAGAGCTACTTTCGATACGTCGAGAAGCGCAAGCCTATCAAGATAGGAGATTTCGAAGTCGAGTGGCTACATATGACACACTCGATCATAGATGCATCCTCCTTGGCTATCAATACTCCGGCCGGTATCATAATCCATACCGGAGACTTCAAGATAGACCATACCCCGGTCGACGACTATCCGGCAGACCTGCACAGGCTTGCATATTACGGCGAAAAGGGAGTCTTGTGTCTGCTCTCGGACAGTACCAATTCGCACAAGGGCGGAATTACCAGGAGCGAAAAGACGGTAGGCCCTACTTTCGACCATCTGTTCGCAAAGGCAAAAGGCAGGGTCATCATGTCTACGTTTTCATCGAATGTCCACAGGGTGTATCAGGCGATAGAACACGGTATAAAGTACAATCGAAAAGTCGCCGTTATAGGCCGTTCCATGGAGAGAAACCTCGAAACCGCCAGACAGCTCGGCTATATCGATATACCGGAGGATATATTTATCGACGCTCATGAAGTGACGCGATACAACGACAGCGAAGTACTGATCGTCACCACCGGAAGCCAGGGAGAGACCATGAGTGCCCTTTTCAGGATGGCGACGGACGAGCATCGCCATATAAAAATCAAGCCATCCGACACGATCATCATATCCGCCAAGGCTATCCCGGGCAACGAAGCGAGTGTTTCGCGAATCATGAACCACCTGGTACGAGCCGGTGCCACCGTAGCCTATCAGGATTTTAGCGAAATTCATGTATCCGGCCATGCCGCGCAGGAGGAGCAGAAGCTGATGCTACGTTTGACGCAGCCAAAATTCTTCCTGCCCGTACACGGAGAGTACAACCATATAGCACGCCATGCAAAGACAGCGGTATCGTGCGGTGTCGATGAGCGAAACATTCTGCTCATGAGTGACGGGGACCAGGTAGAGATTACACCAAAGTATCTCAAGAAGGTAAAAACGATCAAGACGGGCAAGACATATATAGACAACCAGGCCAATACCGAGATAGAAAACGACATAGTTCTGGATAGACAGAAACTGGCTACCGAGGGTATCATCATGATCGTCGCACAGATCGACCAGACGACCCACAAGCTTGTAGGACATCCGAGGGTCAGCAGTTTCGGTATAGTAGCCGACAGGGAGGACAAGAGATTCGCCAAGGAGATCGAGGCGATTATCGAGACATATATGGCACATCAGAAAGAGGCGGACAAGCTCGATACCAGGACCATAGAGAACGATATCAGGCAGGCCGTCAGAAAGCATGTACTCAGAAAAATGAAGCGCTATCCGCTTATCGTGCCCACGATATATGTCGTATAGGATAGCCAAAGAGGTAAAAGAGCAATGAGAGATACAAAGGAGGCATCGATGCGAAGCGTAGCCAAAGAGGTGCTTGAAACGGAAGCGAAGGCGCTGCTCGATGCCGCCGACCGGATAGATGACGAGTTCGAGAAGGCCGTAGAGCTTATCTATGCCGTAAAGGGCAAATGCATCATAACCGGCGTCGGGAAGTCGGGGCTTGTCGGAGCCAAGATCGCCGCCACCCTTGCAAGTACCGGTACTTCGAGCTTTTTCATACACCCCACCGAAGCGCTGCATGGCGATCTGGGGATGATAGGCCCGCAGGATCTGGTTATAGCCATAAGTTATAGCGGCGAGAGCGAGGAGCTCATAAAGATTCTGCCGCATATAAAGCGTTTCGATATTCCGCTTATAGCCATGGCCGGCGACAGGGACTCGACTCTGGCGAAATATGGAGACCTCTTTTTGTCTATCAGGGTCGAAAAGGAGGCGTGTCCGCTTGGAGCCGCTCCTACATCTTCTACAACATTGACGATGGCCCTCGGAGACGCTCTTGCGGTCGCGTTGATGAAAAGGCGCGGTTTCAGAGCGGAAGATTTCGCATCTTTTCATCCCGGCGGCGCACTCGGCAGGCGCCTTTTTGTAAAGATCGAAGATCTGATGCGAAGCGGTGATCTTCCAATCGTTAAAAAGGATGCCACACTAAAAGACGCTATCGTCGTCATGAGCGAGGGAAGGCTCGGGAATGTGCTTATCGAGGATGAAAACGGAAAGCTTGCCGCCGTACTTAGCGACGGTGATATAAGGCGAGCCCTGATGGACGAGAACTTCTCGCTCGAGAGCGAGGCGATAAAGTATGCCAATACCTCTCCAAAGGTTTGCCGCAACAAGAGAATGCTCGCCTCCGAAGCTCTCGAGATGATCGAAAACTACAAGATACAGTTTCTGCCCATAGTTGATGAAGAGGGCAGAGTAAAGGGAGCCTTGCATCTTCACGATCTGGTGGAAGCGGGGATAAAAAGATGAGCTCGGGAGTAAGACTGAACAAATTCATTTCTCACAATACAAAATACTCGCGGCGTGAAGCGGACAAGCTCATCGAGGAGGGGAAGGTTCAGGTAAACGGCAAGCAGGTCACGGATTTTTCGTACAGGGTTGCGGATGACGACAAAGTGGTGCTGAACGGTCGGATCGTCAGACCCAAGTCTATGCACGAGATGACCGTCATAGTCTACCATAAGCCGAAAGGGGAGCTCGTTACAAGAAAGGATCCCAGGGGAAGAAAAACCATCTACGACTCGATCCCGAAACGATTTGCCCACTTCGTACCTGTTGGAAGGCTCGATTTCGCCAGTGAAGGTCTGCTTCTTTTGACGGATTCGCCGAGAGCGGCCGATATTCTGATGCGAAGCGGGCTGGAACGCGTATACAACCTGAAAATCCGCGGGTCGATAACCGAAGCCATGGAAAAGGCGATGCGAAGCGGAATAAAGATCAAGGGTAAAAAGGGAGCTCACGAAAAGAGCAGTGTAGAGGAGATGGAGTTCGCTCCGTTTTATGCCTACCAGATTCTTAAAAACGAGCAAAACTACTCGAAGATCCGTGTAGCGATAGGAGAGGGAAAAAATCGTGAGCTTCGCCGCTTTTTCGCCCATTTCGATCGTGAAGTGCTGGATCTGCACAGAGTCAGCTTCGGCGGTATAAGTCTGAACAATCTTCCAAAAGGGAAAACGAGGTTTTTGACCCGGAGGGAGTATGACGATCTACACGCCTTTTTAAAGGCGCAACAGGAGGAAGGAAGTGATTGAACTCAAAATCGATACCAAGCACACCTCGGAGATGATAGATATAACCGAGAAAGTTCAGGAAGCGGTTATCAAGGAGGGAGTAAAGAGCGGTCTTGTCGCCGTTTTCGTTCCTCATACGACTGCGAGTATCGTGCTTTTTGAAAATATAGATCCGCAGCTGCGACGCGACTTTCTGGAGGCACTGGGACGTATTGCGCCCGCATCCCAGTCCTATCACCACCAGGGTGAAAACGCTGCGGCGCATATCAAGTCCGCACTTTGCGGGGCCAGAGTCGTAGTACCGATGGAGAATGCGAAGCTGCATCTGGGAAGATGGCAGGGCGTCTTTTTGTGCGAATTCGACGGTCCGAGGGAGCGTACGGTAATCGTACAGGTTGTCAACGGTTGAGTCGGCATCGAGAGCATGAATGAAAATTTCGCTCTGCTCTTTCGACCTGAGTCGCTGGAGGAGTTTATAGGGCAGAAGCATCTTCTTGCTCCTGATGCGCCTCTACGCACTCTTGTGGAGGCCGGTACACTGCAGCACAGCTTCTTCTACGGCCCCCCGGGTACGGGGAAGACTACACTCGCCAAAATTGTGGCAAAAAGGCTCGAGCGGCCTTTTTACGAGCTCAACGCTACGACTTTGAAGGTGGAGGAGTTGCGCCGTATCTTCAGGCAGTATGCCAACTCGCTTGTAAAACCGCTCGTTTTTATCGACGAGGTGCATAGATTGAGCAAGGCTCAGCAGGAGGTGTTGCTCCCGTTTATGGAGCGATATGACGCTTTGATAATAGGAGCTTCGACAGAAAATCCATACTTCTCCCTGACCGCCGCGATGAGGTCGAGATCGCTTCTGTTCGAGTTCATGCCGCTTGCGGATGAAGATCTCTTGAAGATGCTCGAGCGCGTAGAGAGACAAAAAAATATAAAAATCGAGCCGGAAGCGAGAGAGTATCTCATA
>JAMONQ010000141.1 GCA_027065635.1 Campylobacterales bacterium
GCGGTGGATGTCATAGTGGTAGATTCCGTCGCGGCGCTTACTCCGAAGGCGGAGATAGAAGGGGATATGGGAGATACACATGTCGGTCTGCAGGCAAGACTGATGAGCCAGGCGCTACGCAAGCTTACCGGAATCTTGCACAAGATGGAGTCGACGGTTATCTTCATCAACCAGATCAGGATGAAGATCGGTACGATGGGGTACGGCAGTCCCGAGACGACTACGGGCGGAAACGCACTCAAGTTCTACGCTTCTGTCCGCGTGGATGTGCGCCGTATAGCCACTCTCAAGCAGGGAGACAACCAGATTGGCAACCGCGTCAAGGCGAAAGTGGTCAAAAACAAGGTTGCGCCGCCTTTCAGGATCGCCGAGTTCGATATCATGTTCGGAGAGGGTATCAGCAAAGAGGGCGAGATCATAGATTACGGCGTCAAGCTCGATATCATAGACAAGAGCGGAGCCTGGTTCAGCTACAAGGAGACAAAGCTTGGACAGGGAAGGGAAAACGCCAAGCAGACACTGAAAGAGAACCCGGAGCTGGCCGCGACGATCGAAGAGGAGATCAAGCAGGCGCTCGGTATCGGAAGTACGATGCTCGAAATGAGTGAAGAAGAGATAAAATCAGCAGGAGAGGAGTGAAATTCATGATCTTTATAGACGATATCAGAGCCGATGAGGTTATGGACAGCCGCGGCAATCCTACCGTGCGCGCCACTGTACGCCTAAGCGATGGAAGCGTCGCGGACGCTATCGTACCGAGCGGTGCGAGTACCGGAAAGAGAGAGGCACTGGAGCTTCGTGACGGAGGAGAGCGCTATCTGGGCAAAGGCGTTTTGACCGCGTGTGAAAACGTCAATATCAAGATCGCCGACGAGCTGATAGGGCTGAGCCCGTACAACCAGAGCGAGATCGATGCGATAATGAAAGAGATAGACGGAACGGACAACTACGCGAACATTGGAGCCAATGCCGTGCTCGGAGTCTCGATGGCCGTCGCTCGTGTAGCCGCGAAGAGCCTGAATATACCTCTGTACAGATATCTCGGCGGAGCCAATGCGGTAGTGATGCCTACGCCGATGCTGAATATCATAAACGGCGGTAGCCATGCCGACAACAGCGTGGATTTTCAGGAGTATATGATCATGCCGACAGGCTTCGACGAGTTCAGCGAAGCCTTGAGGGCGAGTTCTGAGGTCTACCACAACCTCAAAAAGATCCTTCATGAGTCCGGCCACTCTACCGCACTCGGTGACGAGGGCGGTTTCGCTCCCAATCTCTCCAGCAACGAAGAGCCGATAGAGGTGATCATGAAGGCGATCGAGAAGGCCGGATACAGACCGGGCGAGCAGATCGCGATTGCTCTCGATGTAGCGAGCAGCGAGCTGGTAGCAGACGGAGGATATCGCCTCGAGAGTGAAGATAGAACGTTGAGCAGCGAGGAGCTGGTGGGCTACTACGAGGAGTTGGTAGGAAAGTATCCGATCGTCAGTATCGAGGATGGTCTGAGCGAAGATGACTGGGATGGATGGAAGGTTTTGACCGAGCGTCTCGGCGGAAAGATCCAGCTGGTAGGAGACGACCTTTTTGTTACCAACGCTTCGATTCTTGCGGACGGAATCGCAAAGGGTGTCGCCAACTCGATACTTATCAAGCCGAACCAGATCGGCTCCGTCAGCGAAACTATGCAGACTGTGCGACTCGCACAGAGAAACGGGTACACATGTGTCATGAGCCACAGGAGCGGCGAGAGCGAAGATGCTTTTATCGCTGATTTCGCCGTAGCGCTCGGTACGGGCCAGATCAAGACCGGCTCCACCGCAAGAAGCGAGCGTATCGCAAAATACAACCGCCTTCTTGCGATAGAGAGGGAGCTCGGCTACTTCGAATATCTCGGCAAAGAGCTCTTCGGCTGATGGATAGAGTCGATCTGCCCGAGGAGAAAAGGGCGCTGCCGACAGCCCTTTTCGGACTCCCGCTCGGACGGATCGCCATAGCGTTTGCGGCGGTGGTCGCTCTGGGTGTATATGTGGGCATCCTTCTTTTCGGGCCCAACTCCCTTACCGTACTTTTGGGTCTTGAAGAGCAAAGATCGATATACGAGAGCCGCATCAGGAGTCTCAAGGCCGAGAATGCGGCTTTGCAGAAGGAGTATTTCGAACTCAAACAGCTGGAGCCGGAGCAATGAGATATTTTATCCTCTTGACGATCGTGTCGTTTCTCGTATCGATTCAGGCCCGGGAAAACCCTTTCAAACCGGTGATAGACGATACGGTCTTGCCTATATCTTCAAACCAGGTCAAAAAGGCTCCCCCTTTCAAGTCCGTAAAAGTCTCCCTCCCCAATGACGCCAGAGTCCTGACCTCGGTCGCAATCTACTACCAGTCTATCGACGGATCTATCAAGAAGCGTGTCGTTCCTGTCGACCGCTCCATCGACTGGCATCGACCGCTTCTCATTTCGCAGGCCGTGCAGCACAAAGGATCCGCTTCAACTCCCGAAAAAGACGGTACAAAGGTTTCAAAAAAAGAGTCTGCGCAAAAAAGGTTGAAACCATTGCCGTTTCTTGAAATCGAGATAGGAAAAAAGCGACTCAGGATAGTAACCAAAGATAAAAAGATAAGAAGTTTTCATCTTAGCAACCCTTTCAAAGTGGCCATAGACTTTAAAAGAAGGGCCGGCTTTCTGACCAAGCATATCGCCATCGATACAGCCCCGTTCAAATCGCTTGATATCGGAAACCACAACGGCTACTATCGTGTCGTCGTTACCCTCGATGCGCCATACAGGTATGAAATCATACGAACAGATGACGGATACGTTCTCTCGCTGCCCTGAAAATATCGTACTCATAGGATTCATGGGTAGCGGCAAGAGTACCGTGGGGCGTATTCTGGCTAAAAAAAGCGGCCGCTTCTTTCTCGATGCCGACGTGTTGATAGAGTCGCAGCAGGGGCGTGCGGTATCGGAGATATTCACGGAAAACGGCGAAGCCTTCTTTCGCAGACTTGAGCGTGAAAGTGCGGAGTGGATGGCCTCGTGCGTCAGAGGCACCGTCATATCGACCGGCGGCGGAATGCCGCTCGTGACGGAGCGGCTCGGAGATATAGGCAGAGTCGTCTATCTTAAACTGCCTTTTGAAAAGATACTGGAACGTATTTCGCCGCGGGAGAGATCGAGGCGCCCTCTATTTGCGGATCCGCAAAAGGCAAGAAAACTCTATTTGCAAAGAGAGGGGATCTACGAGAGCAAGGCCGAAGCGATAGTCGATGCGGCCGCACCCGCGGAGGAGGTCGCCGATGCGATTTTAAGATCTCTCGCAGAAACTGTTTAGGCGTGTTTTTGGGTCATGGCGGTGATAAACTTGATGGCGGCCATCGATATGAGCACTTCCAAAAGACTGGCCAGTACGAAAGCTTCATAGTTGAATCTGTCGATACTGTCTGCATGGTAGGCTATTGTCGCTACGGCGATTAGAAGTGTCAGCGGCATAGCCTGCGAAAACGCCAGAAGCATGGCGTTTGAAAAACCGTTTCCCCGAACAAAGACCAGTGCCGAGACGAGGCGCACAAAGATCATGATCGCCGCAATGATGAATGCGAGCATCACGAGCCCCTCTTTTTGAAGCGCCTCCAGCGGGAACGAGCTTCCGACATATATAAAGAATATGGGAATCAAAAAACCGAAGCCGAAGCTCGAAAGTTTTGCCTCCAGATCCTCTTTGTGGTCAAAAAAGGTGGCTATGAAGACGCCGGCTATGAAGGCGCCGAAAGCAACTTCGAGCCCCAGATAGATCATGATGGCCAGCATTATGAAGAGCATGGCCATACTAAGCCTTATATCCTGCTCCTTCGTATCGAAGTAGGGCATCATCAGGTTTCTTATCTCGGGATACCACCAAAAGAGCAGATGAAGTGTGTAGTAAAAGAGAGTCATCAAGACTATGAAGGCGACGAGTATCGTAATCTTGGAGAAGAATTCGAAGCCTACACCGTAGTGTATGCCGGCGCTGGCGAGTGTTAGCACTATGATGCTCACAAGCTCTCCGAGGATTCCTATGGTGATGGTCAACCTTATCCACGGTGTCTCCTTGCCGTACTCTTTCGAGAGAGCGGCGATTAGTCCCACCGAGATGAGAGGAAAAATCACCATGAATACAAAGCTCATACCGAGCTGATAGGCTATGAGAACGGAAAGGGCATAAAGGAGTCCGAGATAGGCAAATCCGGATTTGAGGGTGGCTCTGTCTGTTTTGAGAAGCTTTTTGACATTTACCTCCAGTCCCGCCACGAACATCAGATACAAAAAACCGAACTCCGCAACCAGTTCGAAGTATTTGTTGTGGCCGTCGCCAAAGAGCCCGAAAGCTCCTGCCGCGGCCCCGAGGACTATTTCGATAGGGGTTGTAGGAAAGTGCAGCAGCCTCGCAAGAAAGGGGGCTACCCATATAAGCAGCGATAGCGTTACAATAATCTGTACTTCAGTTGTCATGACAATCTGCGGCGACCTCGTAGCCGGCCTCTTCGATCATGCGGTGGTCTCGCATGGGATCGTTTCCGGTCGTTGTTAGATAGTCTCCTATTACGATAGCGTTGGCTCCGGCTTCGAATATTTCACGATCGCGTTCGCCGAAGGTGATCTCTCTGCCGCCGGCTATCATGATACGCTGGGTAGGCAGCATCTCTCTTGCGACGCGTATCATATCGAGAGCCTCCTCCACATCCAGCGTCTGCTGTTTTATCGGCAGGGAGCTGTTGGGATGGTAGAAGTTTATCGGTACCGATGCAGGCTCCAAAGATGCAATGCTTTCAAGAAGATCCACTCGATCCTCCATACTCTCTCCAAGACCGAATATCCCGCCTGTACAGAGGTTGAGTTCCGCCTTTTTCACATTTTCGCAGGTTTCGTATCTCTCTCTCCAGCCGTGGGTCGTGCAGATCTTCGGATAGAAGCTTTCCGAGGTTTCGAGATTGTGGTTGTAGCTGCCGACACCGAAAGATTTCAGAACCCTAAGCTGATCGAGTGTGGCTGTGCCGTTGCAGGCTATGATGTTTAGCTCCGGCACCTCTTTTTTTACAGCTTCAGCGGCTTCGCATACGAACTTCAGAGTCTTTTCGTCCAGTCCCTTGCCGGCCGTTACGAGACAAAAACCTACCGCCGATCTCTTTCTTGCGGCTTTCGCCTCTTCTGCTATTTGCTCTATCGGCTTGTGATAGAAGCGATCTATGGCGGCGCCGTGACGGACGCTTTGTGTGCAAAATCCGCAATCCTCGAGGCAGTGGCCGCTGGAGATATTGCTTATGGCGCAGAGAAATATTTTTTTAGACATGTTTGGGCACTCTTTCGTATCTTTTTTCGTCTAACTCCCGCCCGCGGGGCACTTCGAGATGGATTTCATTATATTGCCATTCGGTTTCTTTGATGCGCCTTTGGCAGCGAACCACCCTCCATCCACCTTCCAAAACATCAAGCAAAACCGCTTCGCTTACAGGTTTGTTGCGCGCACAGACCTCACCGGGATTTATAAAGAGTTTTCCCTCTTTCGAGCACTCCACGGAAAATTTGTGTGTATGGCCGAATATGATCAGGTCACTGTCGGGAGACAGAAACCACGGATGATGCATGAGTTTTGCCTTTATGCCGTCCGTCTCGAAGTAGTGGGGCTCTGTAAACAGATTGTATCGATCCTTCAGGGAGGAGAGCTTTTTGTCGTTGTTGCCGAGTACAGCCACATAAGGCACTCCGCTCTCTTCAAGGTAGGCGAGTGTATCCTCCTTGCCTATATCACCTGCATGAACCAGGAGCGAAGCACCGTTTTCGAGCAGCATATCTATTGCCTTTTTCGCACGTCCGACCTTTTTGTGCGTATCCGACAATATTCCTATTTTCATTTCAAGCCCGTTGCCCCCGAGGCTCTTGCCTCAGGCATCCTCTCTGTGCTTGCACTTGATACACTCGTATACCTCTTTGTTGCGGTATGTACGTTTAGCCGTGAGGTATCCGCACTCGGTACACTTCCTGGATGTGGGTTCGAACTTCGATATGAAAGTACACTTGGGGTAGTTGGAGCAGCCGAAGAACTTGCCGCGGCGCGAACTTCTTTCAAGAAGGTCTCCGCCGCATTCTGGGCACTTTACTTCAAGTTTTTTGGGTTTCTCCAAAGATCTTGTATTTTTGCATTTGGGATATGCGCTACACGCCAAGAAGGAGCCTCTCCTTCCCGTTTTTACAACCATGGGCGCTCCGCACTTTTCGCAAGTCTCATCTGATGACGCGGAGTCGCCTTCCTCCTTTTTCTCTTCGTTTTCAAGCGCCTCCGTATATCGGCACTTGGGAAAGTTGGCGCAGGCGATGAAATCGCCGTAACGACCGCTTCTAAGCAGGAGTTCGCTTCCGCACTCCGGACACTCCCGACCGATAGGTTCGGCCTTTTTGAGACTCTTGATCTCCTTTTTGCCTTTTTCTACCTTCTCTATGAAGGGCTTGTAAAAGTCGAGCAGCAGCTTTTGCCAATCCTCTTTGTGTTCGGCGATCTCGTCCAGCTTCTCCTCCATTTGCGCAGTAAAGCCCGAATCGACTATCTCCGGAAAGTGTTTTTCCAAAATCTCTATGACTGTGAATGCAATCGGCGTGGGGACGAGCTGCCGCTTTTCGATCTTGATATAGTCGCGTGAGACAAGAATCGATATAGTCGGCGCATACGTACTCGGACGACCGATCCCAAGACTCTCCAGCTTCTTGATCAGACTCGCTTCGCTATATCTTGGCGGTGGCTCCGTGAAGTGCTGTGTGGCTGTCAGCTTCTCCAGAGAAATCTGTTCTCCCTCTTTTAGCTGCGGCAGCAGCTTGTCTTTTTCGTCATAACCCATAACCCGGTAGAAACCATCAAAGAGCAACTTTCTGCCGGTCGCCTTGAAAACTCCGTGTTCTCCAGCAAAGAGTATCGTCTGCGACTCGAGAATCGCATCGCTCATCTGGCTCGCAAGAAAGCGGTTGTATATGAGCTTGTACAGTTTCAGCTCGTCAGGGGCGAGATATTTGGCGGCAATTTCGGGAGTGAAGTCGAGGCGGGTGGGACGTATCGCTTCGTGAGCCTCCTGTGCTCCCTTGGCCTTCGAACTGTAGACTTTCGGTTTTTTGGGCAGATACTTTTCGCCGAAGTTTTTCAATATCGTATCTCTTGCGGCCTTTTGAGCCTCTTTGGCGATATTCAGGCTGTCCGTTCTCATATATGTGATGATACCCATATGGCCTTTGTCCGTCGATACACCCTCATACAGCTTCTGGGCGAGCATCATCGTCTTTTTCGGTGAAAATCCGAGGCGTCCCGATGCGCTTTGCTGGAGTGTGGAGGTCATGAACGGCGGAGGGGTGGAGCTTTTGCGCTCTTTTTTTTCGATACTTTTTACAATAAAGCTGTCGTTTTTCAGGGTCGACTCGATCTGTCGCGCCTCTTTTTCGTTCCCTATGGAGAGCTTCTCGATCTTTTTGCCTTCGTACTCGACGAGAGCGGCTTCTATCTGCGGTTTGAAAACCGCGTCTATACTCCAGTACTCTACCGGTTTGAAAGCTTTGATCTCCCGTTCTCTGTCCACTACGATCTTGAGTGCGGCCGACTGGACCCTTCCGGCACTAAGACCCTTCTGGATCTTCGATGCGAGCAGCGGAGAGAGTTTGTAGCCTACTATCCGGTCCAGCAGACGTCTGGCCTGCTGCGCGTTGACCTGGTCCATGTTTATCTTTCTCGGATTTTCAAGAGCCTGCTTTATGGCGCTTTTGGTGATTTCGTGAAAGACGATACGGGGCAGAGATTCGGGATCCTTGCCGATAGCCTTGGCTATGTGGTAGCCGATAGCCTCACCTTCCCGATCCTCGTCGGTTGCGATGTAGACTCTCTCGCTCTTTTTCGCCAGTTCCTTGATCTCTTTGACGATCGCGCTGTGATCTTTGTCTACTCGATACTGCGGTTCGAATCTGCCATCTTCGAGCTTTATGCCGAAGCTATGC
>JAMONQ010000142.1 GCA_027065635.1 Campylobacterales bacterium
GCTGTACGTCACTCGCCTTCATGGAGATCTTGATGTTCGTAAAGCCAAGATCTTCGAGAAATTTTATATTGTAGAGCGCCGATTCGACCATCCCCTTTGCACTCTGACCGTAACGATCTTCAAACCGCTTCTCCAGCGAACCGCAGTTTACGCCTATGCGTATCGGAATATCGTGCTCCAAACAGGCGTTCACCACCTCTTTGACACGACTCTTCTCACCGATATTTCCCGGATTGATGCGAATACAGTCTACACTCTCGGCGGCGATAAGCGCAAGACGGTAGTTGAAATGTATATCGGCAACCAGCGGCAAAGATGTCTTCGAGCGGATCTCCTTCAGCGCCTCGGCATCCTCGTAGTCCGGCACTGCCACACGAACTATATCGGCTCCCGCAAAGTGCAGGCGGTTGATCTGCTCCACGGTAGCCTCCACATCCGCGGTGCGAGAATAGGTCATAGACTGTACCGATATGGGTGCGTCGCCTCCTACTGCGACACCGCCGACAAAAATCTGTTTGGTTGGGTAGCGTTCAATCATAAAAGGATTGTAGCAAAGTGAAGATTATTTTGGCCATATTTTTGAAAAATCGAAGTCGAAACTGCACCTTTTCGTCTTGAACGCCACGGTTTCATAGTCGAAATCTCCGCCTTTGACATACTTGCCTATCCGGTGATTTTTAAAATGGCTCCTAAGCAAAGTCTACAGGATCCATATCGACTTCGAAACTACCGTCATCCACCGCCTTGACGACTCTGAGCAAATCGCTGCGATTTTGGCTCCTAAGCAGTATATTGAATCGAAACTTCCCGGCGATCATCTCTATCGGAGCCTTTCCGGCACCGACTATCTCCACCTTCTTGAAACTCTCGATCCTCTCTTCCACCCTCTTTAGAGCAGCTTCGCCCCTTCTCTCCTCTTTCGAAGCGAAAAGGAGCCGGCACAGATGCACGGAAGGCGGGTAGAGTCCCTCTCTAAAAAGAAGCTCCTCCTTCAAGAAACGCTCATAGTCGTTTATATACTCGCTGAAAAACTCCGGCTGGTTGGTCTGCACTATCACCGTCGCTTCTTTCGCCCTCCCGGCTCGCCCCGCGATCTGCACAAAAAGCGACAACGCCCGCTCTCTGGCCCTGTAGTCAGGCATCGCCAGAATATAGTCGAGTCCCAAAATGACGGCGAGAGTGATATCCGGATAGTCATGCCCTTTGGCGAGCATCTGGGTACCGACGAGAATATCGGTTTCCCTGCCGGCGAATCGCTCGAGCGCCTTTTGAAGTTTGCCGGGAGTGGTGATCGTATCTTTGTCGAACTGCTGGATCCTGATATCCCCAAAACGCTCGCTCAGGCGCTCTACCACCTCTGCCGTTCCGATCCTCTCCGATCTTACGATAGAACCGCACTTCGGGCATGAGTCGGGAATCTTTTCGGCATAACCGCAGTAGTGGCATCTCACCGCTCTTCTGCTTCTGTGCAGGCTCATTCCCACGGAACAGAAGGGGCACTTCAGCGTATATCCGCAGTTGTCGCAATAAAGATACTTGAAGTTGGCTCTTGTAGGAAGAAAGACAAGAGCCTGCCCGCCCGCTTCATGGTGCTTTTTTATCTCTTTTAGTATCTCTTCGCCAAGATCGCAGCCGCCCTTTTCGAAAACGTAACGTTTCCTTGTCTTTATGTACGGCTCCTTGATACGAACGACAGGCTGGCGGGCATAACTTACAACAGAAGGTGTAGCACTGCCGAGCACTACCCCGGCATCCAGAAGCCTGCCCATGTACAGAGCCAGATCTCTTGCGTGATAGCGCGGCCTGCCGTGAGCCTTGTAGCTGTCGTCATGCTCCTCGTCCACCACTATCATGCCGATATCCCTCAGCGGCAAAAAGAGTGTCGACCTGGGCCCTGCCACTATACGCACCTCGCCGCTTCGAATCCTCTTTAGAGTCTCCTCCTTGCGCTTCTTTGTCAGTCTCGAGTGCCATATCGCCACCTCTTCACCGAAGTGAAGCTTCAGCCGCTTCTCCATCTGTGGCGTCAGACTGATCTCCGGCATCAAAAAGATCGCTCGTCTGCCGGCTTCGAGAGTCCGCTCGAAAAGCTTCATATATATCTCCGTCTTTCCGCTACCGGTAGGTGCGAAAAGGAGTGCCGAGCGCTCTTTCAAAAGCCCGTTTAGCGCTTCGTCCTGGGCTTTGGATAGCAGGATACCCACCTTTTTGGGCTCATATGTACCTATAGGGTGCGGCTCTTTGGCAAAAGGGAGAAAAAGGGCCAGCGCCTCACCAAGAGTGACGGAGTAGTAACCGGATATGAACTTCGCCGTCTCGACCTGATAACCGTGATATACAAACGGCAAGATCTCTTCGATTTCGAGAGTTTCGAAAGCGGGTTTTTCCACTTGGGCCACCACTGCGGCCTCTCTCGTTTTTCCCTGTACCGAAACTTTTACAACTTCAAAAGGTTCTATTTTTTCTACGGAGCGGTATGTAAGAAGCGGCGCCCGTTTGCCAAGAAGAGAGACTTCATAATAGTTCATACAGACTATTGCGTCAAATCCTTGCAACCATCTTTTGTGTGATCACAGTCGAAAGCTCCTGTCTCGGTATCGTAGGTAAAGGTCACATTACCGTCTCCGAGTATAAAGACGTAGGTGTTTTCACCTGTCTTTTTCCAGCTGCCGGCCGTACTTTTGGAGTATACAGGATACTGCAACAGCTCCGAAAAGAGAGGCGAGTCGTCAGCATTGTATGTCGTAACGTCGTCGAGTTTTGTGCGGATCGTAGCGTTTCCTTCCAGTAGCCTCTTCTGCCTGTCCGTGGAGATAGCGCTGCGAATGGTGGCCACATCCGATCTGCCCTTGCTTATGATGGCATCGTCACGAGTCACCCAGAGTTTGGGCAGCGCCACTGTCGCCAGTATACCGATCACGACGATAACAAAGACAAGTTCGAGCATGGTAAAGGCTCTTTTCATTATTTACTCTCTTTGAAGTTATTACGGAGGAGCGATGCGAAGCGCCGCAAAAAATGCGCCGCTTGGCATCGGCCCGCCGCGGATGCGGCGAAAGGGCCGCTTAGCGATTGATTCGCTGTCCGCCGAAAGAGTGTTTTTTGATAAGGTCTCCGGCTACTTCCCACGCCCCGTCACAAACGGCATTGCCTGTAACTTCTCCTTTGCTGATACTCATGTTACCGTCAGAAGTGACATTGATATCAAAGCAGTTTGAATTAACGTCACCGCCAGGTTCAGCTACTATATATACCACTCCGTCTGTAATAGTTGTATCTTTTGCGCTAGAAGTACCTTTCTTGTCAGTATACAGTTCCACATTGGTTATTTGTCCCCAGTTAGCATTACTCCATGCTGTCTGTCCTTGAGATGTATAGTAAGATGCCGCATCGCTAAGAAGCGTACTTACATTAGCAGATAGTTTCGAGATTTTCGCATCATCTCTTGTAGCAGCCAGTTTAGGTATGGCCACAGCAGCCAGAATTCCCAAAATCACGATCACGAAGATCAACTCGATCATTGTAAAACCACGTCGCATAGCAACTCCTTTGGATTAGGTAGTGTTTGTCCTTTGTCGCTACAAAGGCTCGTAGCAATTATCGACCAATTTTCGTAAATGTTTACTTAAAATTTTACAAACGATTGTAAACCGTGGAGGTTTCCTCTACTCTGGGAGTCTTTTTAGCAGCTCATGCAGTTTCTGCTCCATCTCAAGATACTCTATCTGCTTTGTCAAAAAGGCTTGAAGAAGGGTTTTGGTCTCATTGTCGTTGGCCGGGTCGAAAAGTTCGCTCAACTCCTTTTCGACTCTGTCGGCAAAAGGCTCTTCGAGAGTGATGGTATAGCGTTTGCCGCCGATGACAAGAGAGATCTTTTTCATATTCGAATCTATTCTCCGAGCATCGCTTCGATCTTTCCGATCACCTCTTCGATCTCCAGATCTTTCATGGCGAGCTCTTCAGTGAGCCTGGCGATCTGCGCATCTTTGGCTTCACTCTGCGCTTTTGCCGCCACCAGTTCGTTGCGAAGCCGGCCGTTCTCCTCCTCCAGCCGCTTCATGCGGGATATCATCTCATCTATCTTTCCGGCGAGCTGTTCGATGACGGGAATGTTTTGCATACTGACTGATCCTTAAGCATTTGGATATGGTTGGTATAATTATAGACTAATTTCAAAAGATTTGGATAGTATCGATTCGCAAAAGAAAAAAGGAGCCTCTTGCTTTTCAGACTCAAAAGCGATTTCAGCCCCGCCGGGGACCAGCCAGAAGCTATAAAACTGCTTACCAACTCCATCGAAGCCAAACACCGCTACCAGACACTGCTTGGTGTAACTGGAAGCGGAAAGACATTCACGATGGCGCAGATCATACAAAATCTTCAGATCCCGACACTGATCATGACCCACAACAAAACTCTCGCTGCGCAGCTTTACAGCGAGTTCAAGGGCTTCTTTCCCCACAACCACGTCGAGTACTTCATCAGCTACTACGACTACTACCAGCCCGAAGCATACATCCCCAGGCAGGATCTCTTCATAGAAAAGGACAGCTCCATAAACGACGAACTGGAGCGGCTTAGACTAAGCGCTACCGCAAGCCTTCTTACATACGACGATGTCATCGTGGTAGCCTCCGTATCTGCAAACTACGGACTTGGAAACCCTATCGAGTACAAGAAGATGGTCCAGAAACTGGAGATTGGCGACGAGATCGATCAGCGCACACTTCTTCTCAGGCTGGTGGAGATGGGATACAAACGAAACGACAACTTCTTCGACCGGGGCGATTTTCGTCTAAACGGGGATGTGGTTGACATCTATCCGGCATACAGTGAAGATGAGGCTGTAAGAGTCGAATTTTTCGGTGACGAGATCGAATCGATCTACACTTTCGATCCGCTCACCAACAAAAAAACGGACGACCTGAAAAGTACCACTATCTATGCCGCCAGCAACTTCATCGTAGGCGGAGAGAAACTGAAGCAGGCGATAAAGAGCATAGAAGAGGAGCTGGCCCAGAGGCTGGCATGGTTCAAAAAAGAGGGAAAGCTTGTGGAGTATCAGCGTCTGAAGCAGCGGACCGAATTCGACCTGGAGATGCTCGAGACTACCGGAATGTGCAAGGGAATCGAAAACTACGCCAGACATCTTACCGGCAAAAAGCCCGGAGAGACACCCTATTCGCTTCTGGATTACTTCGCCATGAAAGAGAAGCCCTATCTTGTCATAGTGGACGAAAGCCACGTGAGTCTGCCGCAATTTCGTGGCATGTACGCCGGCGACAGGAGCAGAAAAGAGGTGCTTGTGGAGTACGGTTTCAGACTTCCCAGCGCCCTGGACAACCGGCCGCTCAAGTTTGACGAGTTTATCGACAAGGCTCCCCACTATCTGTTCGTTTCCGCAACTCCCGCACAGCTCGAACTGGATCTAAGCGCAGTCGTCGCCGAGCAGATCATACGTCCTACCGGCCTGCTCGATCCGGAGGTCGAAGTCGTAGACAGCAAATATCAGGTAGAGCACCTCTATGACGAGATCAAGAAGAGGGTCGAACGCGGTGAGAGGATTCTGGTGACTGTACTTACCAAGAAGATGGCCGAAGAGCTGACCACCTACTACAACGATCTGGGACTAAAGGTCAAGTATATGCACTCCGACATCGACGCTATAGAGCGAAATCAGATAATACGGGCACTGCGCACGGGTGAATTTGATGTGCTGGTCGGGATAAACCTGCTAAGAGAGGGGCTCGATCTGCCGGAAGTGAGCCTGGTCGCCATACTCGATGCCGACAAAGAGGGATTTTTAAGAAGCGAAACCGCACTGATACAGACAATGGGACGGGCCGCAAGGAACCTCAACGGAAAGGTTTTGATGTATGCGCAGAAGATGACCGACTCCATGAAAAGAGCGATAGAAGTTACCGAGAAGCGTAGAAAAAAACAGCAGCGCTACAACGAAGAGCACGGCATAACACCGAAGTCTGTCGGCCGAAAACTCGACGAGAATCTCAAGCTGGAAGATCACGGTATCTTGTATGAAAAGAGAAGCAAGATCGAAAGGATGCCGGCCAAAGAGCGTCAAAAGATTGTCAAGGAGTTGACCAAAAAGATGAAAGAGGCTGCAAAGAGGCTCGAATTCGAAGAGGCTGCAAGACTCAGAGACGAAATCGAGAAAATCAAGCGACTGTAAGATAGGTAAAAGGTGCAGGAGGATTGTTGCTCTACCATATAAAACATAGAAGCCATAAAGCGACACCCTGAACCTTTTACCTTATACTTTTTACCTCGATAAAGGAGCAATATGCTTTTGCGCTACAAAAAATGGTTTCCAAAACTTGGCGAGAATACATGGGTCGCTCCCGATGCGACGATCGTAGGCAACGTCGAGACGGGCGAGGAGTGTTCCGTCTGGTTCGGATGCGTCATTCGCGGCGATGTCCACAAGATCCGTATCGGCGATCGTACCAATATCCAGGATCTTACCATGATACATGTCACCCACTACAAAAACCCCGACATGAGCGACGGGCATCCGACGATCATAGGCAGCGACGTCACCGTAGGACATAGGGTCATGCTGCACGGATGCACGATCGAAGACGCCTGCCTCATCGGGATGAACAGCACCATACTCGACGGCGCTGTAATCGCAAGAGAGTCGATCGTCGGAGCCGGAGCGCTGGTTACCGGAGGCAAGAGGTTTCCGCCAAGGAGCCTCATCATCGGATCGCCGGCAAAGGCGGTCAGAGAGCTTACCGACGAAGAGGTGGCGGAACTCTACGCCTCCGCTCGGCGCTACGTCGCCTTCAAAGAGGATTATATCGACCATATCGCATGACGCTCTTCTGGATAGCCGACGCAATCGGACTTGTCAGTTTCAGTATAAGCGGATATCTGATGGGCGTACGCAAACGTCTCGATCTTCTCGGTATTCTTATAGCAGCCTACCTCACGGCTCTCGGCGGCGGAATAATTCGCGACGTCATAGTGGGAAGGAGCCCTACGGCCTTCACTCAAAGCTCCGTCCTCCTCTTCGCTACGGTGGGGATTTTGCTCGCATTCTTGTTTCGCCTCCACAAAAAGGAGCGGCTCGAGAGATTTTCACTCTTTATCGTTATGGACAGCATCGGACTCGTAGCTTTCGCCCTTACGGGAGCTTTGGCAGCGCTGGAATCCGGCTTCAATCTCTTTGGTGTAATGCTTCTGGCTTTTACTACGGCTGTCGGAGGAGGGATGTTGCGAGACATCATGGTAAATGAGGTGCCGATGGTGCTAAAGAGCGACTTTTACGGTACAATCGCTCTGCTTATTGCGGCGGCCATCTTTGTATGCGACCGTATCGGAATACTTGGCGGCGTCACTCTCTTTGCCATCGCAACGGCGGCATTGGCGCTAAGACTCGTAGCCTATTACAAAAAATGGCAACTACCGAAACTGGGGGGAGAATAGATGAAACGGTTTTTTTCTACAGAGACGTTGACACTCGTTGCGATCTTCGCCGGAATCGCGTGCGGAGCGTTAGTGCCGGATGCAATGCTCTCTTTCAAATGGATGGGCGATCTTTTTTTGATGCTTCTGAAGATGCTTATCGTACCGCTTGTTTTCGCCTCGGTATTTGTAGCCATCGTATCGCTTGGGAGCGGAGAGGCTCTGAAAAACCTTGGATTGAAAGCGTTCGGATACTACTTCATGACCACCGCTTTGGCCGTGACCGCCGGACTTTTGGTGGTCAACCTCATAGAACCCGGAAGCGCCCACCAGCTTGCCGGCAGCGCTGAGGTAGCGCCTCCCAAGGAGCACTCGATCTCCGCGCTTCTTCTTTCGTTCGTTCCTGCCAATATTTTCGCCTCGCTCTCGGAAGGGAGAATAGTACAGGTGCTTGTATTCGTCATCTTTTTCGCGGTAGCGGCCCTTCATCTTGAGAGCAGAAAACGCGATACTCTAAGCGGCTTTTTCGACGCACTGAACGAAGCGATG
>JAMONQ010000143.1 GCA_027065635.1 Campylobacterales bacterium
GATCTTTATCTGCCCGGTTGTGCGCCGAGGCCTGAAACACTCCAGTATGCCGTCATGCTTCTTCAGCAGAAGATTCGAAGAGAGTCTGCCGACAAATCACAAAAACCGAAAAGGCTGGTATGATGAGACCGTATACCCCCAAAGACAACGTACAGGCAAAAGCGTACTACACCGATCGTTTCTGGGTAGCGCCGAAGGTTCCTCATGAGCCGGTGCCCCAGGAGGGAGTCTATGCGGAGGATCTTGCCGCAGTGAGTGCAAAATGCAAAGTGGAAGATGCCTATATCGAAAGGGATCAGCTTGTGATCCATATCGATCCGAATGAAAACATAGCGGCTCTGAAGATCCTCAAGGAGGAACGGTGGTACGAAATGCTCTCCGAGCTGAGCGCGGTGGATTTTCTCGCCGAGCGCGGAGGATTCGAGGTTTTCTATCAGATACTCAATCTCAATACCGCAAAAAGGATAAGAGTCAAGTGCTTTGTCAAGGAGGAGCAGGCGATAGAGAGTGTAAATCCGCTCTATCGAAGTGCGGACTGGGCCGAGAGAGAGATGTGGGATCTGATGGGGGTGAAAGTCAACAACCATCCGTATCTCAAGCGACTCATCATGCCGGACGACTGGGAAGGTCACCCTCTAAGAAAGAGCTATCCTCTGCAAGGAGACGAGTTCGCCCAGTGGTATGAAGTCGACAAGATCTTCGGAAAAGAGGCGAGAGATATAATAGGGCCGGAAAACAGAGATCCGGCGAGAGTCGACAGATATGATACGGAGAGATTCGCCAGACTCGGTCATGAAGTACCCAGAGGCGCTCCTGCCGAAGAGGCCATGAAGAGTGAAGAGACACCTATCCAGTACCAGGAGGATGAGGGTGTCTTCATGATAGAGAAGCTCTCTGAAGAGAGATCCAAAGTACTAGAGAGAAGAAAGTAGGGGGAAGCGGATGCAACAAACCAACAAATTAAGACCGTTTTTCGAAAACCTTGAGTTCGAGCGTGACGACAACCATATGGTCATCAACTTCGGCCCGCAGCACCCCTCTGCCCACGGACAGCTGAGGCTGATCCTCGAGCTCGACGGCGAGCAGGTTGTGCGTGCGGTACCGGATATCGGCTATCTTCACCGAGGGATGGAGAAGATGGCGGAGAACATGATATACAACGAGTTTCTCCCTACGACGGACAGAACGGACTATATCGCCGCCACTGCCAACAACTACGGATTTGCGCTTGCAGTAGAGAGGCTGATAGGTCTTGAAGTCCCGCGCCGCGCACAGGTGATCCGCACTATGCTTCTGGAGCTGAACAGAATAATTTCACACCTCTTCTGGCTCGCTACGCACGCTCTGGATGTAGGAGCGATGAGTGTATTCCTCTACTGCTTCAGGGAGAGAGAGTTCGCCATGGACCTGATGGAGGATTACTGCGGCGCACGTCTGACCCACTCTGCCGTGCGCATAGGCGGAGTTCCGCTCGATCTTCCGGAAGGGTGGCTCGGCGCTCTGGCGAAGTTTGTAAACGAACTTCCGGGCAATATAAAAGATTACGAAGATCTTCTTACCGAAAACAGAATCTGGAGAATGCGTCTTGAAGGTGTAGGCGTCATTCCTCCGGAGATGGCGAAGAGCTGGGGATGTACCGGTATCATGCTAAGAGGCAGCGGCATCGAGTACGATATCAGAAAGGAAGAGCCTTACGAGTTGTATGATGAACTCGAGTTCGATATCCCCGTTACCGATGCATGTGACAGCTACGGCCGATACAAGCTCTATATCGAGGAGATGCGCCAATCAGCCAGAATCATCCAGCAGCTGATCGCGATGTACGATGATACTCCGCCGGAGCTGATGGCTCACGCACCGCAGTATATATCGGCGCCAAAAGAGGATATCATGACTCAGAACTACTCCCTGATGCAGCACTTCGTGCTTGTTACGCAGGGAATGCGTCCTCCTGTAGGTGAAGTCTATGTGCCGACGGAAAGCCCCAAAGGAGAGCTGGGATTTTATATCAATTCCCAGGGAGAGCCCTATCCGTACAGACTCAAGATGAGGGCACCGAGCTTCTGGCACTGCGGTATTTTGCAGGATCTGCTGCCGGGAACCTACATAGCCGATATCGTCACGATCATCGGTAGCACCAATATCGTCTTCGGCGAAATCGACAGATAAGGGAGAGGGATAATGGTACGATACGATTTGCGCCATCTGCACGACAACTTCTACGATCGGATGATGGAACTACTGGAGACCGGTACGAAAGTGGATGAAGTGGCTATATTTCTCTTTGAAATCGGAGACTTCACGCCTGTTCAAAAGAGTGCCGATCTGATAAAAGAGGCCGGGCACGAGCTGCTCAATTCGCTCAAGTTCAACGAAGTAGACTGGACTATAGTGGTCAGAAGGAAAAAGTAGTGGCCCGAGTGGTTTTTTCTACATGGAGGGGTGAGTCGATAGACAATCGCGGCAAACCCGAATCGGAGTGGGTAGAGTCGCAGTACAAGTTGCCCGAACAGTATGAAGCCGATAGAAACGCAAAGGCCTTCATAGGATGGGACGGTTTTGCGATTTTCGATGAAGAGGTCGATGTTGTCAGGCTCGGAACGGAGTATGCAGCCACTTACCAGAAGTACTCCGAAGCGTGCGGCAGATGCGCGCCGGGACGTTGGGGCGGACGTATTCTGTACGATCTGATGGACAAGATCGCCAGAGGAGAGGGCGAGATGAGCGATCTCGAGCATCTAAAAGAGGTCTCCAGAACCATGATGGAGACATCGAAGTGCGAGATCGGCCGAACGGTCCCGAAGCCGCTTCTGGATATGATGGAACACTACGAAGATACATTCGTGGATCTGATCGAGAACAAGAAGCCGAGCAAAGATTACCATCTCGAAAATATCGACTATATCGCCAAGGTAACGGCTCCCTGCATGGATGCGTGTCCTACTCATGTAGATATCCCAGCATACATAGAGGGGGTGAGGGATCTTCGTTTCGACGACTCATTGAAGGCGACGAGACAGACCATGCCGCTTGCGCATACATGCGGCAGGGTATGTCCGCATCCGTGCGAGGACGAGTGCAGGCGTGCCAACCTCGACGAACCCATATCGATCATGGAGCTAAAAAGGCTCGGAGCCGACTATGAGACCGACCACGGTTTCGAGTGGCTTCATCCTCATCAGCCCGCAAAAGAGAAGATAGACAAGAAGGTGGCCATAGTCGGTGCCGGTCCGGCGGGGTTGACCGCCGCATACTATCTCGGCCTGGAGGGGATTCAGTGCGATGTATACGAAGAGCTGCCTGTTCTTGGAGGTGAGGTCGCGGTCGGAGTCCCCGAATACAGGATGCCTATAGACAAATACAACAAGGATATCGAGCTCGCTAAAAGTGTAGGTACCAACTTTATCACCAACACGAGAGTCGATGCGGATATGCTAAGAAGCTTCGACAAGGAGTACGATGCCACACTGCTTGCCTTTGGAACGCGCCTGTCCAAAAAAGTGCGCGCGAAAAACGAGCGTGAAGATATGCCGGGCTACTGGGGTGCCATAAACTTCCTCGACTGCATCAACCTGTGGGAGAAGTACAGGATACCGATTCCTCAGGAGGTACGTGATCAGCAGATGCTCGACAAGGAGTATGTGGACCTGACCGGCAAAACGGTAGTCTGCGTCGGAGGCGGATTCACATCGATGGATGTTGTGCGCTGCTCTATCCGGGCAAATGCGCAGAAGGTGATCATGCTCTATCGTCGCGACGAGAAGACGATTATCAGAAATACGACATACGAAGAGTATCACGAAGCCGTAGAGGAGGGGGTAGAGTTCATCTTCCACTCTGCGGTGGAGGAGATAATCGAAGATGAGAACGGACGTCTCAAAAAGCTCAAGGTAAACCGCTTCGAGCTCGTACCCGACCCAGACGGCGGCAGACCGCAGCTTGTCAAGATCGAAGGTGCCGACTTCGAAATAGAGTGCGACTATCTGATTCCGGCGGTTTCACAGGCTGCCGACTTGAGTCTTCTGCCGGAGGAGTGGGAGCTGGAGCTTACGAGCTGGAATACTCTCAAAACCAACGGTCGCGACTATATGACGAGCCGAAAAGGGTTGTTCGCGGCCGGTGACTGCGAATACGGCCCGATGACCATCGTCAACGCGGTTGGGCAGGCAAAGCGTGCCGCATCTGTAATCTCCCGCTATGTAAGAACGGGAGAGATTACACTGACAGACGAGGAGATCATGGAGGATCACCTTCGAAAACTCAGGGTATACGACAAGAGCGAGAAGGTGACCGGCTGGTTGCCCGGTCTGCCGCGACAGGTAAGCGAAAAGCTCTCCGTAGATGAGCGACGGGACAACAACAAAGAGGTGAATCTCGGCTTTACCCAGGAAGAGGCGATTGCCGAGGCGGAACGCTGTATGCGCTGCTACTATATAGCGATGACGGCAGTTTAGGGGGCCGGTATGATCAAACTGACTATAGACGGACACAAGATCGAAGCCAGAAAGGGAGAGACTATCCTCCAGGCTGCTCGAAGAAACGGCCACTATATTCCCACGATGTGCTACCTTAGCAAGGTAAAGCCCATAGCCTCATGCCGCCTCTGTGTTGTCGATGTGGAAGGTGTAGATGGATTCGTTTTGAGCTGTCAGGCACCGGTACTCGAAGGGATGGAGGTTCGCACAAACTCCGAGGAGCTCTTTACCCACAGGCAGAATATAATGAAGCTCTACGATGTCAACCATCCGCTTGAGTGCGGAGTATGTGACAAGAGCGGTGCCTGTGATCTTCAGAACAAGACTCTTGAGTTCGGAGTCGATTCGCAGCAGTTTTCCGCCAGGGATCACAAGCGTGATCTTAGAAAGTGGGAGTTTATCGGGTATGACGAATCGTTGTGCATACTTTGTGAAAAGTGTGTTCACGTATGCAACGAAGTGATCGGAGACGATGCGATAGAGATCCACTACGGCGGTTACAACTCTCGGATCCAGCCCAAGGGAACCGAAGAGCTCGAGTGTACCAACTGCGGAGAGTGTATAGCGGTATGCCCTGTCGGGGCTATGATCAGCACCGACTTCCAGTACAAGGCAAACGCGTGGGAACTGCAGAGAGTGCCCGCGACGTGTGCACATTGCAGCGGCGGCTGCGCCATCTATTATGAGCGAAAGCATGCCGGCGCACTGGATCGATCGGAGCCTGAAATCTATCGTGTAACAAACGAGTTTGAATTCAATACGCTCTGCGGTGCCGGTAGATTCGGCTACGATTTTGAAAACAGAAGCGCCAAAAAGGATGAAGAGGCTTTCAAAAGTGCGATAGAGGCTTTCAAAAAAGCCGATACGATCCGCTTCACGAGCAGAATAACGAACGAAGAGGCGATGATCCTTCAAAGCCTCAAGGAGAGATTCGGCTACAGACTCGTCAACAGCGATGCCTACAACTACAAGAAATTCCTTGACAGTTATGCGACCATAAGCGGCAAGACACTGTTTAACGGGTCACTGGAGTCGATCGCCGACTCTGACGGGGTGATCGTCATCGGCACTCGGATACTTACCGACAATCCTGCCGTACGCTACCACATAACCATGGCTTCCAAACGCCACAACGCAAGAGTCGTGTATATGCACCCGATGGAAGATCGGCAGATGCAAAATGTCGTCACCCAGTTTGTCAAGTATGAAGTGGGCACCGAAGAGGGTGTTTTGGCGATGCTCGCGCGAACGCTGCTCGAAGGCAGAGTCGATGTCAAGAAGGTAGAGAGCTTCCTGGAAGATCTCGACGAGGGCTACTTGAGTGCAGAGAGCAATGTCGGCGAAGAGGAGATGGAGAGTATCAGAAAATCTCTGAAACGCTGCAAGCGCATATCTCTTGTGATAGGAGAAGACTGCATCAACCATCCAAGAGCCGAACAGATAGCCAAGCTCGCTGCACTCTTCGAGCGCTTTGGCGATATGGCCGTTTTGCCGGTAGCTCCAAAGACCAATACCCTTGGAGTGAGCCTTATATGCGATCTCGATGCCGAGCAGGGTACCGGTACAACGATCGGCTACAACGCTCCCGGTGATTTTGTACTGAGTTCGTTTGCAGACTGTGATCTGGATATGCCGTCGCTCAACCAGCAGGAGGGGACGTTCACGACTCTGGACAAGCGAGTGGTACCGACGAATGCCGCTTTGCCGTATGAGGGATATACTCTTTGCGATATAGCCGGCGCTCTGGGGATCGAGTGTCGCTATACGATCGACTTTACCGAGAGACTTCCTCTGGAGAGTGGGTTTTCGGCGGTGAAGTTCGACGATATACCGTACTACTTCACCAACGGCGAAGGGGAGATCAGAGGATACAGTCTCAAGCGCATGAAACATCATGTAGACTCGACTCTGGAAGATGTCGAAGAGCTTCCGGAGTTCAACGGGCCGGTTCTGTATCGATGCGACCCGGTATTGCAGTTTGGCCCGCAGACGGCGCGGACGTCGCAGCTTGGAAAGGAGAAGGCTGTACTTCTCGGCTCCAGGCAGTTCGCGATCGCCGCAAAGCTGGAAGAGGGGGCACGGGTAAAAATCAATCTTGGAGGAGTGGAGATGGAGAGGGTGTTTACTATCGACCCGACACTCAAGGGTACGATTGCGCTTAACCCTACCTTTGACTTGGGATTAAGTGAAGATTTGCTATCTTCACTCTACCGTTTCAGCCAGAGTAAAATTGAAGTAGTGGGGCAGCCAAATGAGTGAAATAACTATTAATATCGACGGAAAAGAGTGTAAGACCAAAGAGGGTGAATATATCCTGAACGTTGCCCGGGCCAACGATATATTCATACCAGCCATATGCTACCTGACGCGGTGCAGTCCCACACTGGCCTGCCGTATCTGCCTCGTCGAAGCCGACGGAAAGCAGGTATATGCCTGTAACGCCAAAGCGAAAGACGGCATGCAGATAAAGACTCTGACTGAAAATATCGCCGAGGAGCGCAGAGCGATAATGGAGGTTTACGATGTAAACCATCCCCTGCAGTGCGGTGTGTGTGATCAGTCCGGCGAGTGCGAGCTTCAAAACTATACACTCGAGCTTGGTGTGGATGAGCAGCACTACGCCATAAAGGATGTGGAGAGAGGAGCCAAAGACTGGGGACTGATGCACTACGATCCGGGCCTTTGTATAGTTTGTGAAAGATGCGTTACGGTCTGTAAGGATATGATAGGCGATGCGGTACTTAAAACGGTACCAAGAGGCGGAGAGGCGCTGAGCAAAGAGCTCAAGGAGAGTATGCCCAAAGACGCCTATGCAATGTGGAACAAGCTCAACAAATCTCTCATAGGTACGACGACCGGCGATACTCTGGAGTGTACTGACTGCGGCGAGTGTATCGCGGTGTGTCCCGTCGGAGCGCTCGTTAGCAGCGACTTCCAGTACACTACGAACGCCTGGGAGCTTACTTCTATCCCCGCGGCATGCGCCCACTGCAGTGCCGGATGCCACATATACTACGATGTCAAGCATACAAGTATTGACAATCCCGAGCCGAAAATCTACCGTGTCAAAAACGAGTGGAACTACGTTTCGCTATGCGGTGCCGGACGCTTTGGATTTGATTTTGAAAACAGAGTCGGCGGAAAGGATGAAGAGGCTTTCAAAAGAGCGATAGAGGCTTTCAAGAAGGCCGATACTATCCGCTTCTCTTCGACTATCACCAATGAAGAGGCTCTGATTTTACAGAAACTGAAAGAAAAGAGAGGCTACAGGCTGATCAACGAAGATGCCGGCAGATTTAAAAAGTTTATGCAAACCTTCTCGAAAGTCGCCGGAAGCACTCTTTGGAGCGGAGACTTGCAGAGTGTTCACAACAGCGACTTCGTAGTGAGTATCGGTACGCAGCTTAAAAGCGACAATCCAAGA
>JAMONQ010000144.1 GCA_027065635.1 Campylobacterales bacterium
ATTCAAAAAGCGCGTATGGGCCTAGAGGTGACTGAACTCGCCATAGGCGTGGAAAAAGCGAGCTACTACCCGCAGGTAGGGGCTTTTGCGGAATACGGGAGTGCGGACAATACGTTCATGAATGACTTTACGGACAAAGACGCCTATACAGTCGGTATTCAGCTGAAGTGGAACATATTCAACGGAATGATAGACAAATCGAAATATGAGAAAGCGAGGATACAGAACCTAAAAGCCAGACATCAGGTCGAATTGGCGAAAAAGGGGATTGCGCTTAAGATAGACAAGATTATTACCGAGATAAAGAGTCGGGAATACGATATAAAATCTTTGAAAGAGAAGGTCAAGTTTATGCGCAGAGTCTATGAAAACTACTACAACAGATATAAAGAGGGACTCATTTCAATAAACGACGTATTGATCAAGAACAGTGAAGAGATTCAGGCTGTATTGAAGTTGGCGGAGACCAGAAACGCCAGAAACAACAAAGTTTTCGAACTTGAAAATATCATAAACAAAGGAATGTTATGAGAAAGAGTATACTTTTTGTCATGATGCTGTCTGCAGCGGCTTTTGCTGCGGAGCTGACTCTTACGGGAAGCGTGGTTTCGGACAATCAGAAGATGATGACCAGCCGATATATGGGGTTTGTAAAAAAAGTCTATGTAGTTGAGGGAGAGCGTGTCAAAAAGGGTCAGCTTCTTTATACGATCGACTCCAAAGAGATCGATAGCGCCAAATCGCAGGTAGAGCTGGCGATTTCTCAGGCAGAGCTGGCACTTCAGATGAACCGCAACCAGTACAACAATATTCTGACGAACCTGGCACGCCATGAGCGCCTGTTCAAGAAGGGTATGGTTTCGAAATTCGAACTGGAAAATCTCCAGCTTGCCGCAGAAAACACAAAAGCGATGATAGAGATCGCGCAAAAACAGGTAGCCCAGGCCAAGGCGAAGCTCAAAGAGGTTTTGAACCAGTACGACTATCTCGATGTTCGTGCGCCAAACGACGGCGTAGTTGTGGAAAAAAGGATCAAGGCGGGTGAAATGGCCATGCCCGGAATGCCGGCGATAATACTTACGGATCTTAGCGATCTGAAGATTCTGACCGAAATTTCGGAGAGCGATCTCAACGATGTAGAGGTCGGCAAAAAGGTTATGATAGAGGTTCCGTCGATAGGATTGCGCAAGGAAGGAAGAGTCTTCGCGATAATACCGAGCTCCAATCCGATGACGCACCAGTTCAAGATGAAGGTATCGTTCGACTATAAAGGGTATAGAGTCTATCCGGGTATGTATGCCCAGGTCACTATCAAGTAAAGGATAGGGGTATGCAGAGCAAAAGTTATAAACCGAAGGATATAGCGGGAAAGCTGGCAAGCGGCTTTCTCCACAATCCCCTCACTCCGGTGCTGGGAGTATTTTTGCTCCTTATCGGATATATTTCTCTTGAAATCATGCCGAGAGAGGAGGATCCTCAGATCTCGGTCGCGGGGGGAACGGTCATAGTACCGATGCCTGGTGCCACACCGAGAGAGATCGAAAACATCATAGTCAATCCCCTTGAAAGGAAGATCAAGGAGATCAAGGGAGTTGAGCATATCTACGGTATAGCCATGGCCAATGTCGGAATAGTCAACGTAATGTACTATATCGGAGAGGATAGAGAACAGGCGAACCTCAATCTCTACGACAAGGTCATGCAGAATATGGACCTGCTTCCAAAAGGGGCCATGCAGCCACTTGTAAAACCTTTTGACGTGGATATAGATATTCCTATAGTGACGATAGATTTTTACAGGAAAGAGGGCTCTAAAATAAGTGAAACGGACCTCTTTAAAGTCGTGCGCGATATTCAGCAGGAGCTCAACCGTATAGAGAATGTCTCGAAAACGGAGATCAAGGGCGGCAGCAAAGAGCAGTACAACATCGAAGTCGATCTCGGCAAACTATCCGGGTATCATCTGTCGCTGGGGCAAATAGTGCAGGCGATACAGTCGCTCGCCGTAAACGTTCCTGATGTCAAAGGCAGAACCGAAGACGGCAGACTCGTGATCTTCGGTGTAAAAAATGCGATAGAGAGTATAAAGGATGTTCAAAATCTCATAGTCGCCCAATACATGGGCTCTCCCATCTATCTTAAAAACGTTGCGACCGTCACTGCCGGAAGCGATATCCAGAATTTCAAAAAGGTCCTTATGACCCAAAGA
>JAMONQ010000145.1 GCA_027065635.1 Campylobacterales bacterium
GACTCTCGGTAAGCTGGCCGGTTCCAACGCCGTGGTGATTGCCGACGAGATCAAAGCGCACCTCGAGTCGATCAAGCCGAAACTGGACGAGATGGGAATAGGCTATATGCTTACCCGTGACTATGGAAAGCGTGCAAACGATGCGGTCAACGAACTTGTCAGCCATATTCTGGTAACCATCGTCATCATAGCTGTCATGCTCGTATTCTTCCTCGGATGGAAAGAGTCTTTGATAGTTACATTTACCGTTCCGGCAATTCTTGCGATCACTCTTTTTATCGCATATATATCCGGTCAGACGATAAACAGGATCACGCTGTTTGCGTTTCTGCTCTCTTTGGGGCTGCTGGTCGATGCGGCGATTATCGTCATCGAGAACATTCACCGGCACCTGCATGCACACGACGCTGTAGACAGAGATATGGACGAGATAATGGTGGAGGCCACAGACGAGATCGGAGCGCCTACAAACATTGCGACTCTCGCCATCATTCTTACCATGGTACCGATGGCGTTCGTAGGGGGAATGATGGGACAGTTCATGAAGCCGATTCCCGAAAACGTGCCCGTAGCGCTTGTGGCGTCTCTTGTGGTTGCGTATATCTTCACCCCCTATCTTGGAAGAAGGCTCCTTAAAAAGCCGCACTTCCACCATCATCGACACCATTGGAACAAAGAGAAGCCCAAGGCTGAAGGAGGTGCACAGTGAAGCGCTTCGAGACCTTTATTTTCAACATCCTCGGCTCAAGTGCAAAACAGTGGCTGGTGATAGGCTTGACACTTGCGGCGCTTGCAGGCTCCGTAATGATGCTGCCTACCAAGATTGTATTGGCGAAGATGCTTCCCGGAAAGAGCGCCAATACATTTACAGTCTATGTGCACGCACCGACAGACAGCTCCATTGAGGAGACAAGAAGGGTTAGCGAGTGTATCGTTACACTGCTGCAAAAAGAGTCTGAAATTACCGATATGGAGATTTATCTCGGTCAGGGTTCACCGCTCGATTATGCCGGTATGGTAAAAGGTTCCGGTTTCAAAAGCAGTGAGAACGAAGCCGAGATTGTGGTAAACCTTACCGACAAGCATGAGCGAGAAGAGCCCTCTTTCATGATGGTTCATCGACTCAGACCCGTCATAAAGGCCAACTGTGAGCAGCTAAAAGAGGGTACCGTGATAGAGATGGTGGAGCAGCCGGCAGGTCCTCCGACACTGGCTGCGGTAGTTGCGGAAATATACGGCAAAGAGTATGACGGTATATATCGACTCAGCCAGAAAGTAGCCGAAATTTTCAAAAAGAATCCGGATCTTGTCGATGTCAATGTAATGGCGGACGATCCGTACAAAAAATTCGAGCTTGTGCCAAACTCCGACAAAATAGCCAGGTCGGGACTGAGTGTCGAGCAGGTCAACAAGATCCTCTATCTTGCGTTTGAGGGGATGGTCGTAGCTCCCAAAAACAGCAAGAACTATCCTGATCAGATAGGACTTTTCGTCAGATTGAGCGATAAGACAAGAAGATTGGCAAATAGTGATCGTAACGCTTTGGAGGCGAAACTCGCATCCTTGAAACTTATGAACAAGAAAGGGATGCTGGTGCCTATCAATGAAGTCGTGGATGTAGTACAGGTGGACGCATCTCCTACCCTGATGCAAAAGAATCTGAGGCGTATGATAAACGTTACGGCCGAAACCGATCTGGTATCCCAGGTATATCCGCTTCTCGATGTCAGAGAGAAGATCATGAACGAACTTGCGGATGAGTACGAAATCACGACTACCGACTATCTGTTCAACCTTCAGCTAAAGGATAAAAAGAGCGGTGAAGTGTTCGACTTGAAATGGGATGGCGAAATGAAGGTGACTCTAGATACTTTCAGGGATCTTGGAGCGGCTTTCATAGCGGCACTTATTCTGATTTTCCTGCTTTTGGTCGTATACTACAAGAACTTTACCATCAGCGGGATCGTGTTGGCTGGAAGCTTCCTCTCCATAATAGGTGTCATTGTGGGCCACTGGGTAGCGGATCTTGTGACCGAGCACACATTCTTCCTGACAGCGACATCCCTGATAGGATTTATTGCACTGATGGGAATCAGTTCGCGTAACTCACTGCTGTTAATCGATTTCGCGAAGGCTCTGATGGTGGAAAAAGGCTTTGACAAACAGCATGCGATCGCGGTAGCGAGTGCGACAAGAGCCAAGCCAATCATGCTGACCGCTATCGCCATCATCCTCGGTTCCGCTCTGCTGGCGAGCGACCCGATCTTCGGCGGCCTCGGCGTCGCCTTGATATCAGGGACTGTGGCGGCCGTGATAGTATCGTTGATATTCATACCGGTCCTGATGTATCGTGCCAAAGCGATGGACAAGATTGCGGAGGAGTAGATGGGCGAATTTGGCCGTCTCCTTATCGGCCTCGGTATCGCTTTGATAATCTTCGGGATATTTGTCTCCTTCGTAGGGAGGCTTCCCGGAGATATCGTCGTCAAAAGAGAGAACTTCACACTCTATTTTCCGATAGCGACTTCGATTTTACTCTCCGTCGTTCTTTCGATAATCTTTTACCTCTTTTCCAAGTTTTTTTAGATAAAATTGCTCAGGAAAGCCGCAGCCGGCTCACCGGTTTATTGCGGACTGTTTTCATCCACCGTATATTTACTATTAATTCTTTAAAAGGATATAGATGGCAACGATAGGAATGGGAGATCTGAAAAAGGGAATCCGTTTGGAGATTGACGGACAGCCTTACAGAGTGGTAGAGTACCAGCATGTAAAACCGGGCAAAGGTGCGGCATTTGTGCGTATCAAGATCAAGTCTCTGTCGACCGGTCGAGTGATCGAAAAGACGGTTCATGCAGGCGACAAGTTCGAAACGCCGAATCTTGAGCAAAAAACGATGCAGTATCTTTACGATGACGGGGAGATGCTGCAGTTTATGGATACCTCTACCTACGAGCAGATCGGTCTGACTCACGATCAGGTAGGAGATGATGTCATCAAGTTCATGGACGAGGGGTTTACGGTAGATATCCTTTTCCACAACGGAAAACCCATTACCGTCGAGCTTCCGCAGGTCGTCGAGCTTGAAGTTGTAGAGACACCGCCGAATTTCAAAGGTGACACTTCCAGCGGCAGCCGCAAACCGGCCACACTCAAAACCGGTGCGGTCGTTCAGGTACCTTATCACATTCTCGAAGGCGACAAGATTCGTGTAGATACCGCCGAAGGGAAGTATCTAGACAAGGTCAAGTAGTCTCACGGGCAGGAGAGTTGATGCCTCCTGCCGCTTTTTGAAAAACGATTAGGAGGTCGAAATGGCAAAAGTATGCGTTCCGCTGGCTGAAGGCTTTGAGGAGATAGAGGCTGTCGCTCTTGTCGATGTTATGCGACGAGGAGGTATCGAAGTGGTTTTAGCCGGTGTAAACGGAGAGTTGATCACCGGTGCCAACGGTATCACGGTAAAAGCCGATACCGATATCAAATATGTCGTTGCCGACGAACTCGATATGGTGGTACTGCCTGGCGGATGGGGAGGAACCCATGTGCTTGCCGAAAACGAGACGGTTCAGCAGCTTCTGCGGGATATGAAGGCCAAAGAGAAGATCGTCGGTGCTATCTGTGCGGCACCTTTCGCTCTGAAAGAGGCTGGAGTTCTGGGTGAGCGCTATACCTGCTATCCGAGTGTCGAAGAGCAGATAGGGCCGGATGGGTATACCGACAAAGAGAAAGTGGTCGTAGACGGGAATGTCATGACTTCGAGGGGTCCCGGTACGGCCATATGCTTCGGCTTGGAGATCGTGAGAAAATTCGTAGGCGAAGAGACCTATCTTTCGCTCAAGGAGGGGCTGCTGGCAGACTACTGCTGACGAGCCTCTTTTAAAATCTCTTTCGCGATACTCTCTGTATCCTTTCCGCTGACATCTATAATGATGTCGGCAACTTTTTCGTAAGCTTCATAGCGTTCGTCAAAAAGCCTTTTCGCTTTCTCTATATCCTGAAAGAGCGGTCTCTTTTTCAGCTTCTTTTTTGCATTGGGCGCACTCATGATCCTGTTTAAGATCCAGGAGAAATCTGCCTTTAGATAGACAACCGTTCCGATATTGTTGAGGTTTTTTACCTTGTAGAAACCTCCGCCGGTGGAGATGACGGCATTCGTGACGTTTTTGGCAAGCCAGTCGGCACATTTTTGCTCGAGTGCCCTAAAAGCCTCCTCACCTGCTCTTTCAAAAATCTTCTTTATTCTCGTATTGGTCATACTTTCGATCATATCGTCCGTATCGAGAGCAAAAAGAGCTTCGTCGCACCTTGCAAGCTCTCTTGCAAGAGCACCTTTTCCAACTCCCATGAATCCTACAAGAAGGATGTTTTTTCGCATCTACGCTACCTGTGAATATTCTATTTTGAGATCGCTTACGGCACTTCTTAGAAGTTCCTGGTACGCCAAAGCGGCCTCAATATCGCTTCCCTCTTTCATTCGGGTATTGTAGTCTATCAAAATATCGGCAACTCCGCCAGAGCCTATATTCAAAGCGGCTCCTTTCAAGCCGTGTGTAATATGCTCAATCTCTTCGAAATCTCTCTGCTCTATCTTCTCGTCCAGATCGACTATGGCGCTTTCAAGTTGATGGATTAGCTCCAGTACAAACTCATCCGCCTCTTGCGGGCTTAGCCCCATACTCTTGACGAGTCTGTCGTGGGTAAAGGGCTTGTACTCTTTTTTTCGGATCTCTTCGATTTCGTTTTGTATACCGGTTTTTTCTCCCTCCTCCAGAGAGAGTTTTTTAAACAGCGGCTCGTTTCCGGAGCTCTCCTTTATCGAATCTTTTTGCTCTTTTGCCTCTTTTTCCTTCGAACTGCCGGTTGTCGACATCTTTTTTTCGTAATCCGGTTTGGGAATGGTGCGCTCAGGTTTTCGATCAGAAACCTCTCGCTCTCTTCGTATGTATGTATCATGGCTCTCTTCTTTGTCTTCGGTACTCTGCATGATATAGTGGTCGTACGATTTTTTGGCCCTGTATTCCGCTACTATCAGCGCCAAAAGAGCAAGAAGTATACCTATGAGGACTATTATGGATATAAAGAGTATTGTACTGAACATTGGAGCTCCTTTCGATGACAACGTACTTGCAATTTGGGCTACACTGTTCACATTCATGTAACGGCATAGGCGGCAGATTGACCCAACGGTGCATTCTGCCTTGCAAAGCGGTTGCGGCAACAGTACTGCTATACAGGTTAAATCGGACAAAACGGCAATCTCCTTAAGCTTCCTTGTTCGCAAAAACGAGTTTTTCGATTTATCGCTCTCTAACTGGATGTAGAGTAGACTTACAGAAGTTTGTCGCAAAACCATGCCGACTGTTGAAAAAGTCGAGGCCGAAGGCCGAAGGAGAGAGTATGAAACCGAGGTTTGCCCATTTGCATCTGCATACGGAGTATTCCCTGCTCGACGGTGCGAACAAGATTTCCAGACTGGCGGGCCGTCTGAAGGAGCTGGGAATGGATTCGGTAGCCATTACCGACCACGGCAACATGTTCGGAGCGATCGATTTCTATCAGCAGATGCGAAAAGAGGGGATCAAGCCTATTATCGGAATGGAAGCCTACTTGCACAACCAGGAGGAGCTCGGCGACAAGAGTACCAGACAGCGCTTT
>JAMONQ010000146.1 GCA_027065635.1 Campylobacterales bacterium
TGATGAAGAGGGTGCCGCGCTCCTGGAGGTTGAAGAGCGAGTAGCCCAGCGCCTTGCCGTTCTCCATCGAGATGAGCGCGCCGTTGGCCCGGTGCTCGACGTTGCCGACGAAGGGGCGGTAGGCCAGAAAGGAGTGGTTCATGATCCCCTCTCCCTTGGTGTCGGTGAGAAACTGGGTCCGAAACCCGATGAGCCCCCGGGCGGGGATCTCGAACTCGATGCGGGTGGTGCCGTCGGGCATCGGGTTCATCGAAGTCATCTCTGCCTTGCGGCGGCCGAGCTTCTCGATCACCGCGCCGCTATACTCTTCGGGAACGTCGATCACCAGGTGTTCGTAGGGCTCCAGCCTCACGCCGTTCTCTTCGCGGATCACCACTTCGGGGCGGGAGATGAGAAACTCGAACCCTTCGCGACGCATGTTTTCGGCCAGGATGGAGATCTGCAGCTCGCCGCGGCCGGAGACCTTGAAGCTCCCTTCGCCCTGCTGCTCCAGCCGCATCGCGATGTTGGTCTCCATCTCCTTCTCGAGCCGCTCTTTGAGCTTGTTGGCGGTGACGAACTTCCCTTCACGGCCGGCGAAGGGGCCGTCGTTGACGCTGAAGATAACTGAAAGCGTCGGCTCTTCGATATGCAGGGGATCGAGCGGCTGCGGATCGTTTGGATCGGTGATCGTGTCTCCCACGTCGATCTCGTTGAATCCGGCGATGGCGACGATGTCGCCCGCTTCGGCTTCGTCGATCTCGATGCGCTCGAGTCCCAGAAATCCGATCAGCTTGCTGACGCGCCCCTTTTTCCGCTCACCGTCGGCCTTGGCCAAAAGCACCTGTTCGCCCGCCTTGAGGCGGCCGTTAAAGATCCGGGCGATTCCGATACGGCCGACGTAGTTGTCGTAGTCGAGGGTGAAAACCTGGGTCTGCAGCGTATTGTCGGCACTCCCTTCGGGGGCGGGGACATACTCCAAAATCGCCTCGAAAAGCGGCGTTAGATCCTCGTTTTCATCCTCCATGTTCCATTTGGCGTATCCGTCGCGGGCCGCGGCATAGAGCACCGGGAAGTCGAGCTGGGTCTCGTTCGCCTCCAGCGCGACCAGCAGGTCGAAGACTTCGTCGACGACACGTTCCGGCTCGGCGGCGGGCTTGTCGATCTTGTTGACGACGACGATCGGACGCAGACCAAGCTCGATCGCCTTTTTAAGGACAAACTTGGTCTGGGGCATCACCCCCTCCTGTGCATCGACGAGCAGCAAAACGCCGTCGACCATCTTGAGCACCCGCTCCACCTCGCCGCCGAAGTCGGCGTGGCCGGGGGTATCGATGATGTTGATCTTGAAATCGTTGTAGCGGATGGCGGTGTTTTTGGAGAGAATCGTGATGCCGCGCTCTCTCTCGATGTCGTTGCTGTCCATGACGCGCTCGGCCACCTCTTTGTGGGCCTCGAAAGTCCCCGACTGCTGCAGCAGTCCGTCGACGAGGGTAGTTTTGCCGTGGTCGACGTGCGCGATGACGGCTATGTTTCTGATGTTTTGCATCTTTATGTAGTCCTGTTGTAGTGGAGTTTATTTTGGCAGGGCTCGAAAGAATCCTTCAATTCGCGCAATTATATCCAAATTTCCTTCAGGTCGGCCATCTTTTGAAAAATAGTGTTTTGTCGCTTTGAATAAGTGTAGATATGGAACGGAGTTTGCTTGTTCCAATTTACGACAACTCCGTCTTGACGGATACAAAAAGGCGTCACATGGCTTCACTTGCCCTTGCACCGCTAATTTCCATGTTGAAAGAGATGCAAATAGAGATAGATACGTCGTCTCTTTCCAAAAACGAGTCCGGGCTTTTCAGGGATCTTTTGAAGCTTCTCGAAAGTGAAAGCCAGGATCCAAAAGCTCTAAAGTCGCTGATCGAACAGCTTGAAAAGGAGGCTCCCGCAAAAAAAGAGATCTCTATAAACCAGACGCTAAAGCTTCCGGAAGATAGCGAAAAACTCTATCCGGTAGAGATAAAAAGAGAACAGAAAAATCAGGAACCGGAGTCCAAAACCGTCAAAAAAGAGCCTCTTTACTCCTCCTCTTCTTTTGTAGCCGATCTTCGAAACAGCGAAGTTTTCGAACAGTTGGCAAAAAGTGAACCTTTAGTAAAAAGCGAACCTTCAAAACCGAATAGAGATATCGACGCCTCAAAAGAACGGGAGAGTGTTCTTTATGCACGCCACTCCTCCTACACCTTTTTGAAAAAGGAGAGTGAAGAGACGAGAGTCGTACATGAGCTCCGCTCTTCCGCGACGCTCGGAGATCTCCTTAGCCGTGCAAACGAAGCGGGACTCGAAATTGTCGATTTCGATATTGAGATCAAAAAAGAGAGTAAAAGCCAACTCAAGCCGGAGTTGCAAAAAACTGCCACACCTGCATATACACTTTTTCAATATCCGGAACGCATATCCCAAAGTGCATCCGAAGTTGTAATGCCGACATACAATTACAATAGTTACAATAGCAGCGATAACGATATCGGTAAAAAAATCGAACCGTCCGCAAAGAGACTTACTCCGCTGCAAAACCTGCTTGTAGAACCTGAAGTCAAAAAAACCGCACCGCCGAAAACCGAAAGCATCGGTAATATAAAGATTGAAAAAACCGGAAGCGATTTCGCTTCACTCGCATCGAATATTCAAAACCTTCTTGATTCACAATCCAAAGACTCCGGTCGTATCGAAAAAGCATCCTCTTTTTTACGGGAGACTCCAAAGCAGGAGGAGAGCGTAGAGTACAAAGCGAAGCCTGATAGTGCTCCGGCAAAATCGGAAAACCTCCAGATTAGTTTTCCGGAAATAAAATCGACCTCTTCAGAGCAGTTGACGCAAAAGATAGTCGACGCAAAAGCGACTCTGAAACACTTTGCACAGAATCTGCAAGAACAGGTGCAAAACTACAAACCCCCATTTACAAGAATGCAGATTTCGCTCGATCCCAAAGAACTCGGTAGCGTAGAGGTGACCATGGTGAGCCGCGGAAACAACCTTCATATCCAGGTAAACTCCAATCCTACCGCTATAGGGATCATGGCGACTCACGGAAACGAGCTAAAAAACCAGCTCGTCTCCATGGGCTTTACGGATGTACAGATGCAGTTCAGTATGAACCAGCAACAGCAGCAAAACAGGCAGCAACGCCACAATATGGGCGGCGGCTACAAAGAGGTAGAAGAGATTCCGGACTTTTACGAATCTCTTGATCTGATCGTACCGCACTATGTATAAAGGATGATTCATGGAAATAACCGACACTCTCAACACACCGACGGCAATAGGAACTACTACAGATACTGTAGAAAATCCCGACGGAATACTCGGAAAGGACGACTTTTTGCAACTGCTTCTAATAGAGCTGCAATACCAGGATCCCACCGACCCGATGGATAGCGACAAAATTCTTACACAAACTGCCGAGCTCGCCAGTCTCGAAGCTGCCGACAATACAAACAAAGCTCTCGAAGATCTTTCTGCCACGCTGACTCAGACCTCTTCGCTATCGGCGATTTCGGCTATCGGAAAGATGGGTTCACTCGGTACCCAGTCAATCTTCCTGCCCGAAGACGGCGACACCACGTTCGAACTCTACTTTCCCCAGGAAGCTACCGCAGGAACCGTCGAAATCAAAGATATCAACGGAAACAGTGTACGTACATTCGACTTCGAATCTCTTCCGAGCGGAATCAACGCATTCAATTGGGACGGTACCGATGACAGCGGCAATCGACTTCCTTCAGGCAGCTACAGCATAGAAGCCAACTATACGACACCGACAGGAGAGTCGGAGTGGACCACCTTTGGAATCTATCCCATCGAATCGGTCCGTTTCGAAGGTTCGGACGCCTATTTGAAAATGGGATCGCAATACTATCCGCTCGACTATGTCGTCGAAATATACGAAGGGTAGATTATGAATCGGTCGTTCTACAACGGAGTTGCCGGAACCAAGAGCTATCAGTACGGTCTCGATACACTGGCGAACAATATAGCCAATGTCAACACACCTGGCTTCAAGGGAAGAAATACCGAGTTTTCAACTCTTTTTGAGCAGACTCTTCAAGAGACATCTACCCGGTCCGTCAGCAGCCAGGTGGGGCTTGGAAGTCGGGTCGGAGCAACAGCCCTGGATCTTACACAGGGCTCTCTTGTAGCTACCGACAACACATTCGACCTGGCTATCGGCGGCGACGGATGGTTTGCCATCCAAAGACAGGGTGAAACTTTCTTTACAAGAAACGGATCTTTTTTTATCAGTTCCGACAACTATCTGACCGATGGAAACGGAGGATACGTTCAGGGATTCTCTTCGAATGCCTTTTCACCCGATCCTGCCAATCCCGGATCATATATAGCCTCTCTCGAAGAGTCAGTGCCGACCAACGCCTCAGGAGCGACACAGAGCATCCTTTTGCCCCAACAGGCCACACTTCCCGGTCGTCCGACAGAAAATGCTACTTTCAAAGCGAATCTCAATCCCGAACCTGAAATCGATATAACCCGTGTCGGTATCGATCCGCAAAGCTACACATATATCGTAGATGAAACGGCACAGACTTTTTCCATTTCCGGAAAAATCGAACCGAATGGAGCTATTCTCGATCCAAAGCCGGGTGATACGGTCGATATTACACTAACCAATGCGGCAGGTACCAAAACTTCATTTCTGGCAACACTCGATGAAAATCTGGAGTGGTCGCTTGACGATCAGGATATCGCACTGCTCGATCCACAAACAGAAGGGCCGATAAAAGTCGATGCCGAACTCATTACTACACAGCCTATACCAAATTCGACGGCGTTTCAGATTCCTATACGAACTACAAACGGAGAGTCGGCACTGATCGATATGCAGTTTGAACAGGTTCTGCCGTATGAGCAGGACGGTTCACTCTGGAACAGCGAAATCAGAATACTCCAATACGAAACAGACTACGATCCGCAGCAAACATACGATCCGCAAGAGTACTTCGTAGACGAAGCCGACAACAAAGTCTATAAAATCATCGATCAACAAGAGGGTGTTGTAAGGTTCAATGCCAGCGGAGCGCTTGTAGAAAACAGTATCACTCTGCTGGACAACAACGGAACTCCTCTCAATCTCGATCTTGGCACACCGTACGATCCGCAGATTCCAAATAGCGGATATGACGGACTCTCCTCTCTTGCCAACGTCGCAACCGCGTCGAGCTCCGCCACTCATGACGGTTACGCACCGGGAGATCTCACCGGCTATACGATATCGTCAGACGGTACGATCTACGCGAACTTTTCCAATGGAAAAAGCACAGCCGCTTCACAGCTTCCTATCTTCCATTTTCAAAACGACCAAGGGTTGCAAAGCAGCGGAGATGTATACTTCCAGGCTTCCGCGAACAGCGGTAAGCCGCTTCTGTATACTGATGACACCGGCGAGGTGATTCAAGGAAGCGTCATCTACTCCAACATGCTCGAAAGCAGCAATGTCTCCTTGAATACAGCGCTTACCGAAATGATCGTCATGCAAAAAGCGTTCGACGCCAATGCGAAAAGTATCACCACGAGCGACCAGATGATCAAGGAAGCGATCAATATGAAGAAATAGGAATGAAATTTGCTTGAAGTCTTTAACGATAAAAAGAATAAAAATCAATCTCAAAGGATAATCCCATGATGCGATCACTCTGGGCCGGCGTATCCGGTTTACAGGCTCATCAAATTGCGATGGACGTCGAAGGCAACAATATCGCCAACGTCAACACTACGGGGTTCAAATACAGCCGGGTAAACTTCTCCGATCTTCTGAACCAGACCAGTAAAATCGCAACGGCGCCGCAAGGTGAACTGGGAGGTAAAAACCCTATGCAGGTCGGCCTCGGTACACAGGTCGGATCTATCACCAATATATTCAAACAGGGATCTATTCAGACAACCGACAAAAATACCGATCTGGCGATTCAGGGAGACGGTTTTTTTGTCGTCAGCGCCGACGGAGGAAAAACATACAAATACTCCAGAAACGGCGATTTCGTTTTCGATGCCAACGGAAACTTTGTGGACAACAACGGATACATAGTACAAGGCTGGATGAGAGATCCGAATACAAACCAGATAGATACCACGGCACCTATTCAGAGTATTCAGATACCGCCGGGACTTACCACTCCGGCCAATCCTACATCCATCGTCTCATTGAAAGCCAATCTAAACTCCGGTGACCTCGTCACCAACAAGAGTCTCGTATATACACTCGACGGAAACAACAATACAGACACCGCCGAAGAGACCGCTATCAAAAATGCAATCGGAGATTCGACCGATCAAGCACTCGCACTCGATTTCAAGGTTCAGTACAATTCGCTCGGAGAGTCTCTGCGCATACAGGAAAACGACGCGTTCGCAATTACATACAAAGATGCCAACGGCGCGGTTCTTGATACCAGAACATATGCCTATGACGATCCGAACGACGCCAATACTCCGGTCGCGGACAACACATTTACAACCAATTACGATCTTCTGACGGCTATACAGCAGGATCTCGATAATATCTATGGCGCCGGAAACGCTACGGTAATCGTAAACGAAGACGGTAAATTCGAAATCACGAACAATACCGGAAACGATATTCGCCTCGAGGTAACCGAAGTAGACGCCAACGCCAATCCGACACTGAACACGAATCAGAATGTTCTTGATATCTTCACTCCCCTGACAGGTACGATACCAAACGGCGATTCGAAAATCTCCCAGGCACTATACTCTCCGACACATGCATCGAGTATAGATATCTTTGATTCTCTCGGTACAAAACATACGCTACGGTTCGAGTTTAGAAAGGTTTCACAAAACACCAACGGTTCCGAGTGGAGAATGGTCCTTAGCGTACCTTCGCCGGCCGAAATCAATACCATCGATCCGAAAAACTATCTTGTAGGGAGTATTTCGTTCAATTCGGACGGTTCACTGGCGACATATTCGCCAACCAACCTGAGTTTTACCGGAAACAATGGTTCCTCACCGAAACAGACAGTCAATCTCGACCTTGGAACCGCCGGACTTTTCGATGGAATGACGAGTTTCGACAATCCTTCGAGTACATCCGGAATCAGCCAAGACGGATATCCGGGAGGTGACCTCAACGGTATACGTGTCGATGAAACCGGAACATTGATCGGATCTTTTACGAACGGACGAAGCTTCGGTCTCGCTCAGGTCGCTATGGCAAGTTTCGCCAACAATGAGGGTCTCGAAGCTGATGGCGGGAATGTCTTCATTCAGACATCCAACTCCGGTGATCCTATCATCGGTGCCGCAGCAACCGGAAAACGGGGCATGATAACAGCATCCGCACTCGAAATGTCCAATGTCGACCTGAGCAGGTCTCTTACCCAGTTGATCGTCATTCAGCGAGGATACCAGGCCAACTCCAAAACGATCACCACTTCCGATCAAATGCTTCAGACACTGCTTCAGCTGAAGCAGTAGCCACATCCATGCCGGAGCCTCTCTCCGGCTACCCTCTACCCCAGTCCGTAAATCTCACGATACCGCTGTAATGCGTAACGATCGCTCATTCCCGCAATGAAGTCGGCCACCACACGATCGATCCTCTCACTATCCAAACGTACCTTGTATTCGATCGGAAGAAGGTCCGCATCCTCACTGAGCGCCTTGTAGAGCTTTCGGATACACTCCTTGCCCGCATGCATTTTGCTGACTATTCTTTCATGACGATAGAGCTTTTTAAACAGGATCTTCTTCAATCTTTTTATATCATGCTCCAGGTCACTGTCGAAGCCGACCGGTTTTGGATCAGATGCAGGAATCGTTTTGCAAAGTACCCCCGCTTTTGAAGGCAGATTCGGCCTACTCGAAGCGATAAGTTCGGTAACCAGATGACTGATGAGCATCCCTACGAAACGGTATCTGTGAAGCTTGGTCCCCCGCTTCAGTCCTTCGGAGCGTACCTTTTCGTCGATCATCGCCACCAGATCGTTTTCGATAATATCGTCGAAACCGATCAGTCCAAACTGTATTCCGTCGTCTATATCGTGACTTATATATGCTATCTCGTCGGCATAATCGACGATCATCGCTTCCAAAGAGGGGTGATAGTCGAGTCTGAAAGTCTCTTCATACCATTGACCCAAAAAAGGCTTTTTGTATGGATACGAGTGTTTCAAAACACCTTCGAGTGTCGCGAAAGTGAGATTCAGTCCATCGAATGGAGCATACCTTTTTTCGAGTCTCGTTACGACACGAAAGGATTGGAAGTTGTGATCGAAACCGTATCTGTTTCCACTCTCTTTCAGACATCCGTCAAGTGTATCGCCGCCTACATGACCGAATGGGGTATGCCCGAGATCGTGTGCCAAGGCGATCGTCTCGGCAAGCGACTCCACACACCCCAATGCGTTGGCGATGGCGCGCGCTATCTGGCTTACCTCCAGCGAATGCGTAAGACGTGTACGAAAATAATCTCCTTCATGATTTATAAAAACCTGCGTCTTGTACTCGAGTCTTCTGAAACTGCTTGTATGAATTACTCGATCTCTGTCTCGTGAAAACGGATCTCTGAAATCGTCTATTGCCGGATAGAAGCGATCGGTACATTTCATAAGCTGCCTTTTATTATAATGGGCAAATTCTAACGTAAAAAGGGCAAGCTGTGAAAGTGACATTGATGCATCATACCCCTCTGGAGGTCTGCGCCCATGCCATCAGAACCTGCTGGCAGAGCTTCGACAAAAGCGACGGCGGCGGAGAGAGAGACAGGGAGCTCATAGACAGAGTAGGCAACAAGTTCAAGCATGCAAGTACACTCGAGCACCTCGTATATACATTCTATATCCAGGGAATCAGCAGAGCCGTTTTGCAGGAACTCGCACGCCACCGTATGGCGTCGCTCAGTGTCAAAAGTACCCGCTATACTCTAAAAGAGTTGAAAGAGGAGACTCCTTTCGATACTTCCGACATAAAACGGGCCGAAAAATATATCGTAATGACCGACAGCGCTCTTGTCAACGAAATGAGTATCACGGCACTTGAAAACCTGCGTCAGCTTCTTGTCGCCGGAATCTCCAACGACAAAGCGAAATATGCTCTTCCGGAGTGCTACAAAACAGAACTTACCTGGACGATCAACGCCAGAAGTCTTCAGAATTTTCTGGAACTAAGAAGCGACAAAGCGGCTCTGTGGGAGATACGAGATCTCGCCTACGCAGTCTACGACGCACTGCCTGAAGAGCATCGCTATCTTTTCAACATCAAAACCTACGAATAGAAGTATAGTTTCACACCTTAACTCTTTGGGCGTGAGTGATGGCTACCGCCATCGCATCTGTGATATCGAGCGGTTTTATCTCCCTGTTTATCTTCAGTACACGCTTCACCATAAAGGCTACCTGCTCTTTAGCCGCCTTGCCGTTGCCGGTCAGGGCTTTTTTCACCTGAAGAGGCGTATATTCAGAAAAATTTCCGATCTCCTGCAAGATCTTCAGACTCAAAGCTCCCCGAAACTGAGCCAGCTTCAAAACGGTTTTCGGATTGAAGGCGTAAAATATATCCTCGATCGCCACCTCGTCTACCGTATGACTTTTCAAAACCAGATCCAGACCTTCGACAAGCTCCATAATCTGATGCTGAAGCACCTTCTCTTTGATCTTAATCAAACCGGCCTCTACGAGAACGACCGAACGACCCTCCTTTTTGACAATGGCATATCCGCAATTTCTGCTTCCAGGATCGATTCCCAATATATTCAACTCTTCACCCTCTTATTCACAGTGTGAAAGTTTATATTTTCACACTTCCGTAACCTCATTTTAACGAATTTGAGATAAAATATTCACATACTTTATTCACAGGTTGAAAAATGCTAGGAGACCAGATATTAAGACTTTTGAAGCAGGAAATTCCACAGATCGAATATGAGCGTTACATCAGGCAACTACAGTACGATGAAGAGGCCTCAAGATCCGATATAGCGGTATTTTACGCGCCAAATCCAATCATAGCGAGATGGGTCGATACACGATATGCCGATAAGCTTTCACACCTGTTTGAGCTGAAAACCGGAGTCAAACCGAAAGTGGTTATCGAAGTAAAAAACAGAAAAAAAAGTACCCAGATACCGAAAACAGGTGAATTATCGGAATCTTCCACGACAAAAAGCTCTTCGAAGAGTACGATTTTAAACCCCTCTTACACATTCGAAAGCTTTGTCGTAGGAAGTTCAAACCAGTTTGCTTACACAGCGGCACTGAGAGTGGCCGAAAAGCCGGGAGAACAATACAACCCGCTATTCATCTACGGCGGCGCCGGACTGGGAAAGACACATCTGTTGCACGCAATAGGAAATTTCAACCTCTCGAGGGGAAAACAGGTGATTTTCACTTCACTCGAACAGTTCATGAACCAGTTCACCCACCACCTCAGAAACCACACGATGGACAGATTCAGAGACAAATACAGAAGCTGCGACATTCTTTTACTGGATGATATACAGTTTCTAAGCCGCAAAGAGGAGACGCAAAAAGAGCTCTTTCATACATTCAACGAACTTCACGGAGCCGGCAAGCAGATAGTCATGACATCCGATCAGCATCCAAAAAAGATCGCGGGTCTGGAAGAGAGGCTAAGAAGCCGATTCGAGTGGGGTCTGATAGTCGACATCCAGCCTCCTGAACTCGAAACCAAAATCGCCATCATCAAGAAAAAGTGCGAACTCAACGGTATCCATCTGGATAACGATATCGTCAACTACATAGCGGCAAATATGGGCAACAATATACGGGAAATCGAAGGAATCATCATACAACTGAACGCCTTTGCGAATATGATGAACCAGAACATTACACTCGAATTTGCACAAAACGTCGTCAAAAACCAGCTCAAAGAGCGTACCGAAAATATCACGATAGACGATATCGTAAAAGTGGTCTCGAAAGAGCTCAATGTAAAACCGAGCGAGATAAAGAGCAAAAGCAGAAGCAAAAACATCGTAGCGGCAAGACGAATAGTCATCTATCTTGCCAGATCTTTGACACCGAACTCGATGCCGAGCCTCGCTCAATATTTCGGAATGAAGGATCACACGGCGGTAAGTCACGCTATGAAAAAGATAAACGAACTGCTGGACAAAGATGAGACATTCAAAGCAAAAATAGAGGAACTGAACCACAAGATCACTTCAGCGACGTCACAGTAGAAAAAAGAGTCGAAACGGGCCGTAAAAAGGATACTCTATTTATTTTGAGAGGAAAAAAAGATATAATAGATACCAGTGAAAAAAGGTGAATGAATCAGTCTCTTTAACCTGTTTGAAAACGCCGCAAACTCGCGGCATAAGACCTCTTTTTCACAAAAACACGGCAAACGACTACTGCTACTAAAATTTATAATAAAAATAAAGGAGTTCCGATGAGACTTGCTGTAGCCAAAAGTACGCTCGAATCCCTGCTTATAAATCTTCAGCCGTTCCTTGAAAAAAAGGATACTTCACAGATAACCTCGCATATACTGCTGATAGCCAAAGAGAACGGACTCACCGCAAAGGCTACCGATCAGGAGATAGGGCTGACGATAGATACGGAACATGTAAGCATACAGATGGAGGGAAAGGCTACGGCAAACGGAAAGAAGCTTCTTGACATCGTTCGTATTTTGAAAGAGGGAGATATCGTTCTTGAGACGATCGAGGATACTCTGCATATAAAGCAGGAGCACTCGAAATTCAAACTTCCGATGTTCAATTCTGACGAGTTTCCCTCTTTTCCGGAGATAGACTCTCTTCCTTCGATAGAACTCGACTCGATGCAGCTTATCCAGATGTTCAAGAAAGTTTCACCGGCGATCGATACGAACAATCCGAAATATGAACTCAACGGAGCACTTCTGAATATCAAAGAGAACGAGATCGACATAGTCGGTACCGATACAAGACGACTTGCAATAGGAAAGATAGAAAACAGCAGCGGAACTACTCTCTCAATGATAATTCCGAAAAAGGCGATAATAGAGATTCAAAAACTATTTTTCGATCAGATCGAGATCCACTACGACGAGACGAATCTGATAATTACAGCTCCCGGGTACTACTTCTTCACAAGACTCATAAACGGAAAATATCCCGACTACGAGCGCATCATTCCAAAAAGCGTCAAATACTCTGTCACACTCCCGAAAGCAAAGATCACCGAAGCGATAAAACAGATAACGACCATTTCACAAGAGATAAGAATGACGTTCGAGCCGGACTCCATAGTCTTCAAGAGTCTCGGAGACGAAAACTCGGAAGCGCAGACAGAGATTTCGATAGATACGGGATTTGAAAACAGATTCGTTCTGGCTGTAAACAGCAGATATCTGCTCGATTTTCTAAGCAATATAGATACGGAAACATTTACAATGGGCTTGAATGAGCCGAATCTTCCGTTCATCGTCGAAAGTCAAAACTTCTCGACAGTCATAATGCCTATAATCATTTAAGGATTCAGATAGATGAGTAACCAAAACTACGGTGCAAGCAACATCAAAGTCCTTAAGGGGCTTGAAGCGGTTAGAAAACGACCCGGTATGTATATCGGGGATACTTCGGTAAAAGGTCTTCACCATCTCATATACGAAGTAGTAGACAACGCCATAGACGAAGCTATGGCCGGATATTGCGACAAGATAAAAGTGACACTCAAAAAAGACGGCAGCGCGGTTATAAGCGACAACGGAAGGGGGATACCTACCGATATTCACCCGACCGAAAAGGTTTCCGCAGCGACCGTCGTACTTACTGTATTGCATGCCGGTGGAAAGTTCGACAAAGATACGTACAAAGTCTCAGGAGGTCTGCACGGGGTCGGTGTAAGCGTGGTAAACGCACTGAGTTCCAAGCTTCACATGACCATCTTCAGAGATGGAAAGATTCATGAACAGGATTTCGAAAAAGGTATACCGCAAAACGAATTGACAGTTACCGGAAATACCAGAAAAACCGGAACCACTATCCAGTTCTGGCCGGATAATGAAATCTTCGAAACAGTCGAATTTCAGTTTGAAATACTATCCAGGCGATTCAAAGAGCTCGCCTATCTCAATCCGCGCATATCGATTACATTCGAGGATGAGAGAATCGGCAAGAAAGAGGTTTACCACTTCGAGGGCGGTCTGCATCAATTTGTCATGGATATGGCCAAAAAGGAGCCGATCTGTTCCGTTATTGGTTACTCCGAAAAGGTAGACGATATAGAGGTGGATATAGCCTTCGAGTATACATCGGCATACGATGAAAAACTGCTCAGTTTCGTAAACAACATCAGAACTCCGGACGGCGGTACTCACGAGAGCGGTTTCAGAGCCGGTCTTACAAGGGCGGTGAGCAGATATCTGCAGGACAACGCGAGCGCCAGGGAAAAAGATACCAAAATAAGCGGAGAGGATGTCAGAGAGGGCCTGGTCGCCGTTGTAAGCGTACGTGTTCCGGAACCGCAGTTTGAAGGACAGACAAAAGGAAAACTCGGCAGCAGTTACGTAAAACCTCTGGTTCAAAAGCTCACTTACGAAAAACTTACAAAATATTTCGAAGAGAATCCAAACGACGCGAAAGCCATTATGCAAAAGGCTCTTCTTGCGGCCAAGGGGCGAGAAGCGGCCAAAAAGGCGAGAGAGCTGACTCGCCGTAAAGATGCTATGACTGTCGGTACACTTCCCGGCAAGCTTGCGGACTGCCAGAGCAAGGATGCAACGATAAGCGAACTCTACCTGGTGGAGGGTGATAGCGCCGGCGGTTCGGCAAAACAGGGTAGAGACAGGGTCTTTCAGGCGATTTTGCCGCTTAAGGGAAAGATTTTGAATGTAGAAAAGGCCCGTCTCGACAAGATATTGAAATCGGACGAGATAAAAAACATGATCACGGCTCTTGGATGCGGTATTGGAGAAGAGTTCAATCCGGACAAACTACGTTACCACAAGATCATTATCATGACCGATGCCGACGTTGACGGTAGCCATATTCAGACTCTTTTGCTGACATTCTTCTTCAGATTCCTCAGACCGGTTATCGAAGAGGGATATCTCTATATCGCCCAGCCGCCACTTTACAGGTACAAAAAGGGAAAACAGGAGATCTATCTAAAAGACGACAAGGCTATGAACGAGTTTCTTATAGAAAGAGGGATAGATGCACTCGATGTCCAGGGAATGGGCACAAAGGATCTGACAGAGCTTTTCAAACTCGTCGCATACTACAGAATGACCCTGAAAGAGCTGGACAAACGCTTTTCGCTGGTGGAGATCGTACGTTACCTGATTGAGCATCCGGATCTGCTCGCACTTGACAACCAGGCGCTTTTTGAAGAGATAAAAGCCTATCTCGATACCCGCGGATACAATATTCTGAACAAAAATATCAATGATGAGTCGATTCATCTTTATGTTCAGACCGAAGAGGGACTTGAAGAGATAATTATAGACGATCAGCTATTTACAAATCCGTTTTACAACGAAGCGAGATATATTTTCGAAAAGATAAGTGAAAGGGATCTTTCGATTTTCAATGGAAAAGATCTTCTTGAAATGCTCGAGGAGATCGAAAAGAGTGCTAAAAAAGGTGCATATATACAGCGATACAAGGGTCTTGGAGAGATGAATCCGGAGCAGCTGTGGGAAACTACCATGAATCCGGAGAACAGAAGACTTTTGAAAGTAGCGATCGATGATGCGGAAAAAGCGAGTGACGTCTTTACTCTCTTTATGGGTGACGAGGTGGAGCCGCGTCGCCAATATATCGAAGAGCATGCGAAGGATGTCAAGCACCTGGATGTATAACTGATGCTCTATTCCGAATCTCAAGAGCGGGCCAGACGTTTTCGTCTGGCACTCAGAATGGGTATACCCATTCTTCTTCTCATAGGTGTTATCGTAACCTATATCGTAAAACAGAACCGGTTTGTACCCTCCGAGTTCGAGATCGTATTGATCGTTGCCGTTTTGTTTATTTCGACGTATTTCCTTTTTTTTCTGATAAATCTCGGGCAGGCCGAAACCTACATAGACAGGATGACCGGTGCTTTCAACAGAACTTCCCTTCTCGATGTACTAAAAAGCAGATCGCGCTCGAGAGGTGATTACAGTATAGTATTGCTTAGAGTGGACAACCTTCCTTTTATAAATGACCATTACGGTATAGACAGAGGGGATAAAATACTTAAAATACTTATACATCTGCTGGACGAATTTCTGAAGATCAATGATATAAAAGAGCCTGTCATAGGAAGATATCACGGAGGTGATTTCATTATCGGGCTTCCTGTGGATATGCAAAAGAGTATAGAGCTTATGAAGGAGTTCGAATCTACCTATCATGAAATCGGCCAGATCGGAGTCGAATACAGATATGTAGCTATGGACAGGGATCAGTCTTCCGATATATCTACCATGATAAATCATCTATACGATACTCTTTCGCAACAAATAAGCCATCCTCAGCAGAAGCAGAAAGAGGAGAAAAAGATCAATCCGAGAACTCTCGAGTATGAAATAGTTGATGCCATAGAGAGTGAAAAGATTGTTTTGCACTATATTCCTACATTGAATACCGAAACGGAAGAGATCGATCTTTTTGAGGTCGGAGTGAGATTGAAAACTTCGCAAAGCGGTATACTGCCGCCTAAAAAATTCATTCCGGTAGTAAACAGACTCGGTCTTGAAAAGAGGTTTGACGAGGTACTTTTCGCAAGAGTCTGCAAAGATGCCAAAATGGTAAGAAAAGGGATTAAATTCAGCTTCAATATCTCTCCCTTCTCTCTACGCAACGAATCGTTCGTCGAATCGATAAAGAAGATAGCCGAGGATGAGGGTGTATGTCATGACAGAATGATCATAGAGCTTTTTGAAAACAGACCCTTCAAAGATATAAAAAGATACAGAGTGATTCTCGATGAGCTTAGAGAGTTGGGTATAGAGTTCGCACTCGACAATTTCGGAGCCTCCAATGCGAGTTTTGAATATATAAAAAAACTTCCGGTAGATATGGTGCAGTTCGATAGGGATTTTACACTATCTTACAACAACCCTAAAATCGCCGCACTTTTGTCTGCTTATATAAAAGCGTGTAAGGATATGGATATTAAGACATTGGTCAAATGGGTCGATAGTGAAGAGAGTCTGAACCGTTTCGTTTCACTCGGAGTAGATTATATCCAGGGATTTGCCATATCGAATCGTACATTGGATAGTGAAGTGTTGATAAAAAAATATGGAGGAGAATAGAAGATGCGTTACGGAGAAGAGATTGTCGCTTCGTTCGATGTAGATAAAGATCTTGAAATATGGCCGAACAAATTCCGAAAAAACTACAAAATAACCATAACACTTCCAGAATTTAGCTGTCTTTGTCCAAGAAGCGGATATCCGGATTATGCTACTTTTGTTTTGGAGTATATACCGGACATGTGGGTCGTGGAGCTAAAAGCTGTAAAGCTCTATATAAACTCGTTCAGAAATCGCCACATTAGCCATGAAGAGAGTGCCAACGAGGTTTTCGATGTACTATATCAGAAGCTCGAACCGAAATGGATGAAACTGACAGCCGATTTCAATCCGCGCGGAAATGTTCATACAGTTATCGAAATAGACAGCGAACGGTTTGAAAAAGAGGTATAAGCGATGCCAAAGAGACTTTTTTTTCCTATCTGGCTGATTTTTTCGGTATCGATATTTTCAGGATGCGAAACTGCGGGACAAAAAGCTCAGCTTATGGGAAGAGAGCAGCAAAAGATAGATTATGCAAATACCATTTTGAAAAATCGTGCCATACAGGATGAAAAAGAGTTGAAGCGGATGGAACTGGAATCTAAAAAAGAGATTGCAAAAATTCAGATGCAAAAAGAGATAGAGGTTGAGAGATTAAAAACCGAAGCGAAAAAGACAGAAGTATTGAGTCAAAAAGAGATAGAGTTGAAAAAAGCGGAGCTCAAAAAGAGTGAAATAGAGAGCCAAAAGAGCTACAACGAATGGTTTATAGCTCTTGTGGCTACGATATTTGCCGTTACGGTACTTCTATTGTACAAACTCTTTAGAGAACATCAGAGAGTGAAACTGCAGCTTCACAGAGAGAAGATGGCTCATGAAGCGAGTCTGAAAGAGAGAGAACTCCAGGCAAGAATCGTAGAGAAGATGATAGATGCGGTAGGTAATGGAAAATTGACTCCTGAACAGCATGAAAAACTGATCGAATCCATGGGAAAAAAGGCCATTCCCTACAGATAACCGCTTCTATGTCGATATCAGGATCTAATTAATGGAGGTTTTTGAAATGGTGGAGCATAGCGGGCTCGAACCGCTGACCTCCTCGCTGCCAGCGAGGCGCTCTCCCAGCTGAGCTAATGCCCCACAAATGGTGTGAGAGTCGAATTTTAGTTCAATTCTGCTTAAGCGTTTATAAAATACTTCTTCGCCGGTTCTTTGGAGTCGTACGGAGAGACTTCGAATACCTCATCTCCCACTGCGACTTCATAGCTGTTTTCAGGGTCTGTTTTTCCATATGTTGCAGTGAGCTTCGCCGCCAGTTTCTTGTCCTCTTCACTGGCATTTGCACTGATAGCGGAAGTCGGCCCTATCGCGTTTAGAAGCTTGATCTTTCTATATTTTGGCGTGATTGCCGCCTCGATCATCTCGTTATCTTCCTTATGGCGTCCTATGACCAGTTTCGCACCGTCCGGAAGTCTGAGATGGCGTCCATATTTCAACAGCTGTATATCGGAAACTTCAAATTTGTCATACTTGATGAACTCTTTCAGTTTGTTGGAGAAGTTTTCGTCCGTAAGCAGGCATCCTCCTCCGGGTTTTTCAAAATCTTTTAGCCCGATCTCTTCGGCCATTTTGAGTTGGACTTCACGGTTTCGACCTACTATTCCGAGCAGCTTTTCACGATCTACCCACCCTTTTCGTTCAGGAAGTGTAGGCGGAAGCACTTTTGCACTCATCGGCCTTAGCAGCAGATCCTGGGTTTCGGAGAGATTCGTCACGAGATCGAGCGCCTCTCTACGCTGACTCATAGGTCTTTGTCCGACTACTTCACCGCTTATCAGAAAACTCGCTCCCCACTCATCCATCAGGTCTCTGGCGATTTTGAACATGTTTCCGTGGCAATCGATACAAGGATTCAGGTTTTTACCGTATCCGTATTTCGGATCGAAAAGAATATCTTTTATATACTGATCCTTGATATCGAGGATTCTAAGCTCAGCCCCTACCTGATCACACATATTCTGCATATGCTCCCTGCGGCTTTTGGTACTGCCGAAGCCGATATCGAGGTTCAGAGCGATCACATCGATACCCTGGTCTATTATGAGCTTCATCGCCAGTGTACTGTCGAGTCCGCCGCTAAAGAGTGCTATGGCTTTCATAAGGTACCAGTTCTCCTTGTTTGAGCTTATTTATATATTCTTTGTACCTGCGTAGATAAAACATCTTCTTTTCGAGGGGAAGTTTATCATATTTTTTTATAATGTCAAGTGCTTTTGCGTAGTATCTTCTCAAAAAATAGTTCAACTGTTTTTTCAACTCCTCTTCGCTGTATATCTTTATGGAGTCGTCAAAATCTATCGCCAGCAGCTCGCTGTTTTGGCGCCCCTGGATAAGAGCTTCGAAAGCTTCCTTGTGTGTATGAAACATCGATGAATCCATTACATCCAGTACCATATCGGTAAGAGTCGGTGTTTTTAGAAGAGTCTTTATGATGCTCTTTTCAGCGATATCGGAAAGAGTCAGGATGGATTGTTGAGGTATGGAGGCGATACTCTTTTTATCGGTTTTGAGTCTTGCTGTACTTATACCGAGCAGTGAAGATGCATACGGTATATACTCCTCCTGAAGAAACATAGAGAGAGTACCGAGATAGTTTTTTACCGCTTTGAAAACCTCCTCTTTGCCTTTTGGTGTATCTGTTTTACCAGATGAAACCATCATGTCTATTACAAACTTCGCAAAAGGTATTGGTGATGCGAACAGTGCCTCTATGAGATCGGCGTTTCCGGCATTTACCATATCTGCCGGGTCCATACCGCCATCAAACAGTATAACGCCGCCGTCGAAGTTGTGGCGGCTAAGAAGCAGAGCGGCTTTCATGGCCGCATCGATACCGGCTCTGTCGCCGTCGTATGCGACGATCACTTCCGGTTCACCTTTTTTAAGTAGCGGAAGATGATCGTTCGTAAGGGCTGTTCCCAGTGTGGCGACGGCAGTTTGGAAACCGGCTTGATGCAGCATTATGACATCCATATAACCTTCTACGACTATCAGGCGCCTTTTTTTGTAGATCTGCTCTTTGGCCAGATGGTATCCGTAGAGCAGACGCGACTTGTTGAAGAGTTTTGTCTGGGGCGAATTGATATATTTTGCAGGATGGTTGCCAAGTGTACGGCCCCCGAACCCTACCGGCATTCCGGAAGGTGAAAATATCGGAAAAATCACCCTGTCGATCAGTCTCGCGTAGTATCGTCCCTGTTCGTAGCCGAGGAGTCCCGCCTCCGCAGCTTTTTGCAGAGGTATCATGGTACGTTGCAGAAAAAGAAGAGTCTCTTCGCTCGAAGGAGCGTAGCCGATACCGAACTTCTCTATGCTCGCAAGGGATACACCTCTTTGCGCAAGATACTCCTTTGCTTTTTCGTTTCGTTCGAGATTTGCTCTGTACCATCGTCCGACGGTTTCCAAAACTCTCCGTTCGTCGCTTCCTTGATGTTCACCTTTTGTATAGCGAAGGGTAAAATTGTACTGGCTGGCAAGTTTTTCAATCGCTTCCGGATAGCTCAGCTTCTCGAACTCCATGAGAAACTTTATGGCATCTCCGCCCGCTCCGCATCCGAAACATTTGTAAAGCTGTTTTGATGGGCTTACTATGAAGCTTGGAGTCTTTTCGTCGTGAAAGGGACACAAACCTTTGAAATTAGAGCCGTTTTTTTTAAGTTCGACATAGTTGCCTACTACATCCACGATATCGATTGTCTGCTTCAGCTGCTCTATGGAGTTGTTATCTATCATTGTTTTATTATATAATAAATATGCAACAAATAGGTGAGTGGTGAGTAGTGAGTAGCAAGAGGTAGGAGCTCTGAAAAAGTCTCTTTTTTTCGGTTTCCGGCTGCTTACTGCCCACTGCCCACTACCAGCTCTGAAAGGTCGGTAAGTGGATGCTCTGCTGATTGATTACCGCGATCCGCTCTTTGCCGTTTTACTGATAGCCGGCATGGTGTTTGTAATAGCTCTTGTAAGCTACTGGTGGGGAGTCTATGTAAAGAGTCGGAAATCGCGGAGACTTCAGAGATTTTTGCGCCGCTTCGAAACTCACGGTGTAAAAAAAAGCCTCGAATCGATGCCATACTCACCGACAATAACACAGCCTCTGGTTCTGTTGGCAAAGGCGTATGAAAAGAGCGGTGAATATAACAACGCCATAGAGATAGGGCTCTATCTGTTGCGCCATTGCGAAGATGAATCGATTACATACGAACTGATGGAGCTTGTCGGTACTACCTATATGCATGCAGGATTTCTGGAGCGGGCGCGTACCACCTTCTTGCAGATTTTGAAATCCAATCCGCGAAACAAGAGAGTACTGAACGACCTTATGGTCGTTTACGAGCGTCTTCAGGATTTCAAAAGGGCCAAGGAGGTTATAGAACCTCTGGAGGCAATGGGTGTGGATGTGGAAGATCTAAAGCTGTATCTGGATCTAAAAACGGTTCTTTTCGATTCGCAACTGGAGCATGAAGAGAAAGTACAGAGGGTTATCTCACTCTACAGAAAGCACGGAAAATACGAGAGGATCGTCTTTGAATACCTTCTTAAAAACGAACCGTGCCGGGCGTGGGAGATGGTCGATGAAAAAGATATCGAGAGACTCATAGATATTTTCTGGTACCTTCCGGCCTCCTATCTGGATTACGACAGGATAAAGGAGAGTCCGAAGCTATCCGCGATTTTCGGGGCGAGAGGAGATATAGAGCCCTCAAAACCTATAGGATGGTTCCTGATTGATATGCTGGGGCATCTTAAAAAAACCGGATTCAATGATGCGACATTGCAGTTTGCCTATCTCTGCTCAAACTGCAAACAGCAATTTCCGGTGCCGTTCGAGAGATGCCCGAGATGCCTGGCGCTCGATAGCGTCATTGTAGAGAGAGAAATCACAAAGGCAGATGGTGAAACGGGTTACAATCTTCTGTGACGGTTCAAGCCTGGGGAATCCGGGACCTGGAGGGTATGGAGTCATTCTTCGTTACGGAAAGAGAGAGAAGGAGCTTTCCGGCGGAGAGCCGATGACCACTAACAACCGGATGGAGCTAAAGGCGGTCATAGAAGGATTGAAAGCGCTCAAAGAGCCTTGCGATGTGACTGTATACAGCGATTCCAGCTATGTGGTAAAGGCTATCAACGAGTGGCTTGACGGCTGGATAGAGAGAGATTTCAAAAAGGTAAAAAACCCGGATCTTTGGAAGGAGTATATAGAGGCTGCAAAACCGCACAGAGTCAAAGCTGTATGGGTCCGCGGGCATAACGGTCATCCGGAAAACGAGAGGTGCGACGAACTGGCGCGAAGAAGTGCCGAGAAATTCAAGAAGCAGGAAGATGGAGGGAGTTGAAAGATGGATCTTTTTGTAGAGGCGGGTTTTAAACCGATACGGTACTACGGAGTTTTGAGTTCACGTTTGCAAAGGGGAGACGATGGATGAATTGAAACCTTTGGAGGAGAAGCTCGGCTACAGGTTCAAAGAGAAACAAAAGCTCGTAGAGGCTTTGACGCATAAGAGTTACAAAAAACCGTACAACAACGAACGTCTCGAGTTTCTCGGTGACGCTGTACTCGATCTGATCGTCGGAGAGTATCTTTACAGCCGTTTCCCTGATGCGAGAGAGGGTGAACTCAGTAAAATGCGCGCCTCTTTGGTCAACGAAGCCGGTTTCAAAAAGCTTGCCGATGCACTTAGACTCGGAGAGTATATCTACATCTCGGCCGCAGAAGAGAACAATAGAGGAAGACAAAAACCGTCCCTTCTTTCCAACGCTTTCGAAGCTTTGATGGGGGCCATATATCTTGAGGCCGGACTGGAGGAAGTAAGAAGAATAACGATCGGCCTTATAGAGGCGTGTTATCCCAGAATAGATCTCGGTTCACTCTTCAAAGATTACAAAACGACACTTCAGGAGTTGACACAGGCAAAATTCGGCGTCATTCCAGATTATGTACTGAAAGATTCGTTCGGGCCGGATCACAACAAGGAGTTCGAGGTACAGGTCTATGTAAATGAGAGATTGCTGGCGACAGCCAAAGGCAAAAGCAAGAAATCGGCCCAGCAGGAGGCTGCCAAGGTTGCGTTGAAGCTTTTGAGCGAGGAGGCGAAAAGATGATCGAGAGGGATCTGAAAAGAGGATTGGCCAATGTCTAACACTTTCGGCAGAAGGTTTTGCATGACGACTTTCGGGGAGTCTCACGGAAAAGCGATAGGGTGTATACTCGATGGTGTGCCTGCCGGACTTGAAATAGACGAGGAGTATATCCAGAGCGAACTTGATCGCAGAAGACCCGGAAAAAGTGTCTACGCCACTGCCAGGAAAGAGGCCGATCGTGTCGAGATTCTAAGCGGGGTTTTCGAAGGCAAAAGCACCGGTACGCCTATAGCGATGGTAATCTTCAATACAAACCAAAAGTCCAGAGATTACGGCAACATAAAAGATCTTTTTCGTCCGGGTCATGCAGACTATACATATTGGCAAAAATATGGTCTAAGAGATTATCGAGGCGGCGGAAGAAGCAGCGCGCGAGAGACGGCTGCCAGAGTGGCGGCAGGAGCTGTAGCAAAGCTTATGTTGCGAAAAATCGGTATAACTGTAGAGAGCGGAATCTTCAAAGTCGGTGAAGCGGAAGCCGAAAAGTTCGATTTTGGTCACGCCTTGAAGAGTGAAATTTTCGCTCTCGATCCAAATGTAGAGCAGGCCCAAAAAGATGAGATACTAAAAGCGAAAGAGGATCATGACAGCATCGGAGGAGCTGCTCTTGTACGTGCTTCCGGAGTTCCGGCCGGGCTTGGAGAGCCTATCTACTACAAACTCGATGCAGTACTGGCGGAAGCGATGATGGGAATAAACGCCGTCAAAGGTGTCGAAATAGGAGAGGGTGTAAGAAGTGCCGAACTGCTCGGCAGTCAAAACAATGACGAAATGAGCAGGCAAGGCTTTTTGAGCCGTCATGCCGGAGGGACACTTGGAGGAATCAGCAGCGGAGACATCATCGATATAAAGGTCTATTTCAAACCGACTCCGTCGATATTCAAACCGATGAAGACGCTCGATATCCGCGGCCGGGAGGTTGTTTGCGAGCTTAAGGGGCGTCACGATCCATGTGTGGCGATTCGCGGCAGTGTAGTGGCGGAGTCTATGGCGGCGCTGGTGCTTGCCGATATGGTACTTTTGAATCTCGGCCGCAGAATGGACGATCTTGAAGACTACTACTCGAAAGTCAAGGAGAGGGGAGTTTGAATAGCAGATTAAAAATTCTTTTGACCGCGATATTTGCAGTCGTTTTTTTGCCTGTCGGAGCAGTCGCAAAAGTGGATATAGTCGTAAGTATTGCTCCGCAGAAGAGCTTTGTCGAGAAAATTGCCGGTGATCTGGCCGATGTGACTGTAATGGTACCTCCAGGCGCAAGTCCTGCGACATATGAACCAAAACCTTCGCAGATGAGAAAGATTTCAAAAGCGCGTATCTATTTTTCTGTCGGAGTGCCGTTTGAAAAGTCCTGGCTTCACAGATTCGCTTCGCAGAATCCGAAGATGAGGATAGTAGATATCACCAAGGGTATAAAAAAGATCCCGATGGCTGCACATCATCATCACGCAAAAGAGCATGAAGAGCATCACGAACACGGGGAAAGTCTCGACCCTCATATCTGGCTCTCTCCGAAATCGGTCTTTAAAGCTGCACAAAATATAGAGAAAGCTCTGGAGGAGGCGGATCCGCAAAACGCCTCCGTTTATCGGAAAAATCTGAAGAGATTCGAAAAAGAGATAGAGAAACTCGATGAGAGATTGAGAGAGATTTTACGCCCTTGCAGGGGAAGCGCCATGATGGTTTATCATCCATCGTGGGGCTATTTTGCTCGCGACTACGGCCTTGAACAGATTCCGATAGAGATCGAGGGCAAGGAGCCCAAATCGAAAAAACTCGTCGAGCTGATACATGAAGCGAAAGAGCATAATGTAAAAGCACTTTTCGTTCAGCCGCAATTTTCCAAACGTGCGGCCGGAGCGCTTGCCGAATCTATCGGAGCCAAAATCGTCGTAGCCGACCCCCTGTCGCCGGATTGGTCGGACAATCTTGTCTCAGTCGCGAAGCGTATATGTGAAGTATCAAGATGAGTGATTTTGCCGTAGAGCTTTCAAATGTATCCTTTTTCTACGGTAACGACAAGATTTTGGACAGTGTATCGTTTGGTGTAGAAAAGGGAGATTTTCTCGCGATTATAGGCCCGAACGGGGGAGGAAAGAGTACGCTTTTGAAGCTTATGGCAGGGGTATTGGAACCTGACAGCGGAATGGTCAGGCTTTTTGGAAAACCGCCCAAAGAGAGCGGTGTGGCGGTCGGATATGTACCGCAGGAGACGGGACACAATATCGATTTTCCTATAACGGTGACGGATATCGTCTTGATGGGGGTTCTTAGGAAGAGAAGCGGATTGAGACGTTTCGATGAGGGGTTGAAAATGAAAGCGCGTGAAGCGCTGGAGCGTGTCGGTATGCATCGATTTGCGCAGAGGAGAGTCGCCGAGCTTTCCGGAGGTCAAAGGCAGCGCGTACTGATTGCGAGAGCTCTTTGCGGAGATCCGGATATTCTGATGCTCGACGAACCGACGGCGAGTATAGATTTTGGAGGGCAACGGGAGATTTTCGAGCTCCTTGAAGAGTTGAACGACAAGATGACGGTGATCGTAGTAAGTCACGATATGAGTATGGTGATGGGGTATGCCAGACACGCCTTGTATGTAAACAAAAGTGTCGTGATGCATACGATAGATTCTCATACGAGGTATCAGATAAAAAGACAACTCAAAGGGCATGAAGGGCACTACTGCGGTGCAGAATTTTGGCAGGATATGGGGAGAAAGATCGAATGCAACGAGGAGTGCAAGGATGCTTGAAGCTCTTCAGATGCCATTTTTTCAGCATGCTCTTGCGGCCGGAGTACTGATCGCTATAGCGATAGGACTTATCGGTCCTCTTACGATGGCAAACAAAATGACGTTTATGAGCGGCGGGATAGCCCATGCTACATACGGCGGTGTCGGAGCCGCACTCTTTTTCGGTCTGTCGATAGCTGTCGGAGCCGCTATCGCGGCAATAGTCTCAGCAGGGATGATCTCATATATCTCCTATCGCTATGCGCACAGGGCCGATACCGCGATAGGAATAGTCTGGGCGGTAGGAATGGCGATAGGTGTAATTTTCAGTGATCTTACACCCGGCTACAATGTAGATATGATGAGTTTTCTTTTCGGTTCCATTCTCGCTGTAAGCGGTGAGGATCTATGGCTTATGGCCTTTTTCGATATAGCTGTAGCCGTTTTGATATGGTACTTCTATTACGATTTTGTCGCTCTAAGTTTCGATCCGGTATTTGCGAAGCTTCAGGGTATAAATACGGCCCTGCTTCACATGTTGCTTCTGGTTCTCGTGGCATTGACTGTCGTAATAGCCATGCGACTGGTTGGACTCATTTTGGTGATAGCGCTTCTTACCATGCCGAGTTTCAGTCTGGAGAAGTATGTAAGGTCGCTTGGCGGAATGATGCTCTTTTCGGTAATTCTTTCCATTGTCTATATATTGTGCGGACTATTTGTAGCCTATACTTTCGATCTCTCTTCCGGTGCTTCAGTGATCGTTGTCGCCGCTTTTGGTACAATTGCGTTATTTCTGTTTAAAAAGGTAGATAAAAAATGATAAAAAGATGTCTGTTTCCTGCAGCCGGCTACGGTACGAGGTTTTTGCCGGCAACAAAAGCGATGCCCAAGGAGATGCTTCCCGTTATGGCCAAACCGCTCATCCAGTACGGTGTGGAAGAGGCAGTAGAGGCAGGTATGGATATTATGGCGATCATAACCGGACGCGGAAAGCGGGCTATTGAGGATCATTTCGATATCAGCTACGAACTCGAGCACCAGATCAAAGGGAGTTCAAAAGAGCATCTTTTGACGGAGATCCGCACGCTTATCAACAGATGCACATTTACATATACCCGCCAGATAGAGATGAAGGGACTCGGAGATGCCATATACAAGGGCAGGGTACTCATAGGAGAAGAGCCTTTTGCCGTTTTGCTCGCAGACGACCTTTGCACCAATCCGGAGGGAGAGGGGGTGCTTTCCCAGATGGTCAAGGTATACGAGAAGTACAGATGCTCCATCGTAGCCGTACAGGAAGTGCCTATGGATCAGGTAAGCAAATACGGTGTCATCTCCGGCAAGGAGATTGACGATGGACTCTATATGGTAGATACGATGGTAGAGAAGCCGGAGATAGATGAGGCTCCCTCAAATCTTGCCATTATCGGACGATACATCCTCACCCCCGATATATTCGGATTGATCGAGGAGACGGAGCCCGGCAAGGGAGGAGAGATTCAGATCACCGATGCTTTGATGGCACAGGCAAAAAAGGGTATGGTTATGGCGTATAAATTCGAGGGAAAACGGTTCGATTGCGGCAGTATCGAAGGATTTGTGGATGCTACAAACTACTTTTACGAACTCGAAAAGGAGTCTGAATGAAACTGGTCTTTTTGGATGCCAAAACCATTGGCAGCGATATAGACCTAAGTCCGCTAAGCAGTTTCGGCGATGTAGAGATCTATGAAACGACTCCGGAAAATCTGACCGTAGAACGATGCAAGGATGCCGACATAGTCATTACCAACAAAGTTGTGATAGATAAAGAGGTGATGGATGCAGTGCCTTCTTTGAAGCTGGTATGTGTCGCGGCAACCGGAATGAACAATGTAGATCTCCAGTACGCCAAAGAGCGCGGTATAGAGGTAAAAAATGTCGCCGGATACTCTACCCACAGTGTAGTGCAGCATACATTCTCGATGCTGTTTTATCTGATGGAGAAGCTTCCATATTATGATGACTTTGTAAAGTCCAAAGAGTGGAGCAGATCGGGTATCTTTACATGCGTCGATCGTCCTTTTTGCGAGCTAAGAGGCAAGCAGTGGGGAATCATCGGTCTCGGTACGATCGGAAAAGAGGTAGCCAAAGTCGCCGAAGCTTTCGGAGCTACGGTCGTCTACTACTCTACAAGCGGAAAGAATGAAGATCCTTTCTATCCGAGAATGGAGCTCGATACTCTGTTGAGCACATCCCATATCGTTTCGATTCACGCACCTCTCAATGAAAAGACAAAAGATTTGCTCGATTTTGCAAAACTGCAAAAACTGCAATCGGGCACTGTGCTTCTAAATCTTGGTAGAGGCGGCATCATCAATGAAGCCGATCTGGTCAAGGTGATGAACGATAAAGAGATCTACGCTGGACTGGATGTCACGGAGCGAGAACCTTTACCGGAAGACTCGGTTCTTTTTGACGTTGTCGATGCGCAGCGTCTGCTTATTACACCCCATATCGCATGGACAAGCATCGAAGCACGCAAAAAGCTTCTTGAAGGGATAATCGCAAATATTGCAGGTTTTTTGAAAAAACATACCATTTAGGCGTCCGGTACAATATTTTTCTGCTCCAGTGCGTAGAGTTCGTAACGTATGGTTTTGAAGTCATCTGATTTTTTCGGTTCTACAATCTTGAAGCACTCTTCCAGTACGCGGGCCGCCTCCTGTGCTCTTTTGTAATTGGCCAGCAGAATGCTTTTGATATCTTCTCTCTCGAGCTCTTGAGGAGTGCTCTCTTTGAGTACGTCGTTTTGTATATCCCTGAAAGTGAGCAGATCGGTATAGTTTTCTATCCTGGCAAGATGTCTGAGCGATTTCAGTTTTGAAGAGATCTGTTTGTCATCGTAGAGATATCTGTTGATATCCTCTATTACACGAATACCCTCTCTCAATCGGTTGAGGTTCGCGTCACAGAGCCGAAGAAGTTTCGGCTCCGTTTGCAAGGATCTATTCGTCACGTCCGAAGATTCCAAGAATTTGCAGAAGCGATATGAAGAGGTTGAGCACATCCAGATAGATCGCGACGGCAGCCTCTACAGGTGTAGCGAAAGCACCCTGTATGATCTTTTGGGTGTCGTAGATGATCATGAAGCTAAAGAGTAGCGCTCCGGCACTTGCGATCAATACCTGAAGCAGCGGGCTTCCCAGAAAGAGATTGACGATCGAACCGACTACAAGGATAATCAGAGCTATCATCAGAGGTTTTCCCCAGCTGCTGAAATCGCGAGTCGACTGCATTGCATAGAGGCTGAGACCGCCGGCGATTATAGCCGTCATGATAAAGGCCTGAGCGACTACCGCACTTCCTACTGCCGCAAGAAGCGGTACCAGCGTAATACCTGTCAGGAATGTAAAGCCAAACAGCATAGCCAGGTTGATTCCGGGCTTGTTTCTTGTGAATATAAGTCCAAAGAGCATAGCGAATTCAAGAATGACAAGACCTATATACCACTGAGATATGGTAGCGGCCATACCCATACCGGCATAAGCGCCTGCAGCTCCAGCTATACAGGATGCCCCAAAGAGCTGATATGTCTTTTTTATGAATTGAGCCAGCTCTTCCTCGCTTCTTACCGGCTGTTCTTCAAAAGCTCTTTGCTCATAACTCTCTTCCTGGCGGTGTGCACTCTGATTGTGTACATAATCGCGATTGTATAGTGACACATCGTCTCCTTTTATTTTTGTTTAAGATTAGTTGCAAAGGGATTATAGCTTATGTTCTTTTGAAAATCAACCATCATATATACATTATATAGTGTGGATGAGAAAGATTTAAAAAAAGAGATGACGGTAAGAAATTTGTAAAAAATTTCCGCTTTTTTCGAAAAAAGTATTGACATCGTTTGTGTCTGGTGCTATAATTCCCGTCCACAAACGGATAGCCCTTGTGTTGAGTGGCTGGTTTAGAGTTTGTGAGGTAGGTTTCGCGAGAGACGGGACGAGATCTTTGACAACCAAGCAAGAGATAAGTAACGACCTTTGAGAGATTTTTGCTGTTTTTTTTAGAAAAAGCAGAGAGTAGTCGACAAGGACGAACTTTTTATATTTATGGAGAGTTTGATCCTGGCTCAGAGTGAACGCTGGCGGCGTGCTTAACACATGCAAGTCGAACGAGAACGGCTCGATGAACCTTCGGGGGATTCGGGTGTCAGCTAAGTGGCGCACGGGTGAGTAATGTATAGGTAACATGCCCTTGGGAGGGGGATAACGGCTGGAAACGGCCGCTAATACCCCATATGCCTTCATGACGGAAGTTGTGAAGGGAAACGGTGTATTCTGCCCAAGGATTGGCCTGTATCGTATCAGCTAGTTGGTGAGGTAACGGCTCACCAAGGCGATGACGCGTAGCTGGTCTGAGAGGATGATCAGCCACACTGGAACTGAGACACGGTCCAGACTCCTACGGGAGGCAGCAGTGGGGAATATTGCGCAATGGGGGAAACCCTGACGCAGCAACGCCGCGT
>JAMONQ010000147.1 GCA_027065635.1 Campylobacterales bacterium
GGCTATTTCATAGTAGAGCTCTTCGAGACGGCTGACGATTCCGGACTCCTTCTCCTTGAGCTTGCGTACCGCATCGGGCAGCACATAGAAAAAGCCTGCCGAAGTGCGCCCTATTATGGAGCCTTTGAGCGCCTGGTTGAATCCGCCTCTTACAAGAAGCGCCTCCTCCTCGTTTACATAATGTATCTGTCTGTCGACCAGATAGGGCGCCAGTTTTTCAGCTGAAAGAAGAGTCGAAAGTGTTCTGCGTACCGCCTCCTTGTTCTGTTTCAGGGCACTGTTCAAAGAGGCGAGGCGATCATCGACACTCTCAAGAAGCCTCCCCTTCTCGTCGAACATAGACTCTATTCGCTTTATCTCCTCCGGTATCTCTATATCCCTAAGCCACTCTCCGACTTCACCCTCGATCCCGAGACCTTTCAGATACATGAAGTATCGAACGATCTTGACACTTTCGAAGATCTCCGTAAGTGAAGGCACACCGCGCTTTGAAAGCCTCATCCAGAGATCGTCGAGACTTTTTACCTTCGGAGGCGCTTTGAACTGCACATCTTCGAGAGATTTTACAAACCTGTAATGAATCCCTCTGTCACCCTCCATATAAAGAGGCTTTAAACGGGCGAAAAGCTCTCTCATTCTCTCTATATAGCCGCCCAGATCGAGCTGCTTTACGATCCTGGGCTCTTCCATTCCGCTCTCGTTCAAAGTGTTCATCGCTACTTGAGCCCCCTGATCTGGTAGGTAATATCTCCGGCCCCGAAGGCGACGATCAGATCACGGTCAAAGCTCCTGAGGGTATGCCCCTCTCTATCGAGCACCTTCACTTCACCGCCCTCCTTGGTAACCCGCTCGGCCATCGTAAGCTCATACCCGCCGAAAGCTCCGCGAAGATCGATAGGGACTTCCACTTCACCGGCGGCCCATATCGGCAGGATCACCAACTCGTCCACACCTTCAAACGCCTCTACGAATCCCTGGAGATTGTCTATGGTACGGCTATATTTATGCGGTTGCCATATAGCTCTTATCCTTGAGAAACCGAGCATCTTCGCATAGATCCTGAGCGCATCCATGGTCGCCTTGATCTCTGTAGGATGGTGGCCGTAGTCGTCTATTATCACACACTCCGCTCTCTTTTCTATAATGTCGAAACGCTTCTTTATACCGCGGTAGTTTTTCAAACCGCTTCGGATCTCTTCAAGATCGGCACCGGCATTCAAAGCGGCGAGTATAGCCAATGAGGCGTCCAGCGCGATATGTTCGCCTATTCCGAATACTTCAAAAGAGCCCTTTCCCAAAAGTTCGAATCTCGTATAGGGCTCTTCATCTATGAGCAGATACTCGATACCCGATATATCCCGGCTGGGGAAAAGGCGTACCGCATCCATTTCAAGAGCGCCCAAGAAAGGATCTTCGGCATTGATGACCCGAATGCTCGCCAGTCTCAAAAACTCTTCGTAAGCGGCATAGAACCGCTCCAGATCGTAATCGTAATACTCCATATGTTCCGGCTCGACATTGGTCACTACGGCCATATACGGGTTGCAGTTGAGAAAACTGGCGTCACTCTCGTCCGCTTCGAATACCACTTCACCGTTTTTTGCCGTACGGACATTGGAGTGGAAAGCCTTGGAGATCGCGCCTATGACCGCATTGGCACCGGGAAGGAGTTCGGCGAGCATGGCGGAAGTCGTACTTTTCCCGTGAGCACCGCCTACGGCGTAGACCCTCTTCTCCTTCAAAATGAACTTGAGGGCCTCTTTTCGCGAATATAGAGGAATCTCGAGCTCCGCGGCCCGCATATATTCGGGATTGTTTTTGCGAACGGCAGCCGAATGGATCACCATATCGGCATCTTCTACCGCATCACCGTGGTGCGGAATCGTTATCTTGGCTCCGAACTTCAGTGCCAGCTCGTCCGTTATCTCGCTCTGACGAATATCCGACCCGCTGATCGTATGGCCGTCTCCCGCCATAAACTTGGCGAGCGCAGAGATGCCTATACCCCCTATTCCGATAAAATGGATCTTCACTTTTTCAGCGTCTCCAGCTCTTTGAGTGCATTTTCGAGCACTTCGGCCTTCTCTTTCATGAAGCCCTCGACAGAGGGCTTGAAGTTGGTCAGAAAAAAGCCGTATATCTCACTGTCGTTGGGATTTTCCACATCGACAAGCTCGTCTATGAAGTCATCGAGAGGCATCTTCGAAGCGGCCGCCGCTATATGCGGCATCATGGCGGCGCTTATCGTCTCGTCACCGGCCGTATGGTGGATGATGAGAAATATCTCCTTGGCCCCTTTGAAGTCATTTTCGCTATAACGCTCTATACCGTGCTCGTATATGCCTCTTAGCGTATACAGATCCTCCCTGTTTGAGAGATCGAAAAAGCTCTCCGCGGTCAGCTTGTCGGCGAGCCTGTCAAATACGGTCTGCAATATCTCGGTATATAGACGATTCAGCCTCTCCGCCGACAGATCGAGCATAACGGCCGTATCGAGCACTTCGTACATCTTTGCAACATCTTTCGCCTTTACGGCCTCCTCCTCTCTTTGACCGAGGTCGAGCATAAACTGCGGGTTGTTTTTCAAATCTTCAAATTCACTTTTTTGCATGGTTGTCCTTAATCTTATTTGTATATTTGCCGATTGGAGTCTCAAGACTCATCGAGAGCCGCCTTTATACGCTTTAGCGCCTCTATTGTGCGCGAAGCCTCCTCGACCAGCGCTATTCTTACATAGCCCTCTGCGACTCCTTCACGTCCCAGAAAGCTGCCGGGCAGAACCTTGACGTTATAGCGCTCGTAGACTCTTTTGGTAAACTCCAGCTCATCTTCTACCTCGAGCCAGATATAGAATGTGGCTTCAGGGACCGGAACACCCAGAATCTCCCTGGCTATTTCAAAATTCTCCCTGTATTTTTCCCTGAAACCTATCACGTGCTCCTCGTCGCTCCATGCGACAGCCGCAGCTGCTTGAAGCGGAAGAGGTGATGCGCACCCTACATATGTGCGGTAGCGCAGATACTCTTTCAGTATTCCGTCGTCTCCCGCTATGAAGCCGCTGCGAAGCCCCGGTGCACTCGATCGTTTCGATACGGAGTTTATCGCCAATACATTTTTGAATGCCGGATTGCCCGCTTCTATCGACGCCTGAAGAATCGATGGAGGCGGCGTATGGGTATATATCTCGCTGTAACACTCGTCATTCAGCAGTACAAAGTCGTGCTTTACGGCAAGCTTTACCCACTCGCTCATCGTCCCGATATCCATCACCGATGCGGTAGGATTGTTCGGAAAGTTCAAAACGACAAGATCGCATCGGGCCAGCAGCTCTTCATCGATTACCGGCAAAAAACTCCTCTCCTTCACCAGATTCAGATGTATAACCTTCGCCCCCGAAGCAATGGCCGCCCCTTCGTAAATCTGATAAAAAGGATTCGTAAACGCCATCACGGGATCTTCCATTCCAGAAAGCAGAAACTGCGGAAAATTGAAAAGCAGCTCCCTGGTACCGAAAGTCGGTATGATCTGCGAATCGTCCAACTCTATATGAAAGCGGCGCTTTACAAACTTCCGCATGGCCTCTCTCAAACGTGGCTCGCCTGAGGTTTTCGGATACTTTTTCAGCAAAGCGCCGTTTTTGCAAAGCTCCCGGACGATGAAATCGGGGGTTTCAAACTGCGGCTCCCCTATCGTCAGAGTAACCGGTTCATATTCGCTATTTGGAGCGATACCCTCCAGAAGAAGAGCAAGCTTTTCGAAAGGATAGGTTTCAAATTGCAACTGGCATCCCTTTTTTGATACCTATTGTACAAAAGCGCTCCAAAAATTGAGGTAAAATAGTCATACGAGATAGGTCGAAACGAACCCAAATCAATCTGCAAGGAGGCGATATGTCGGATATACATGTAGTTTGCCCACACTGTCACAAGGTAAACAGAATCCCGCTGAAAGAGCATTACAAAAAGGCGGTCTGCGGGCATTGTCGCGGTTCACTGCTCGACACTCACCCCATAGAGCTGACGCCGCAGAGCTTTCAGACACACATTCAAAAGAGCGATATTCCGGTCGTAGTGGACTTTTGGGCTCCCTGGTGCGGGCCGTGCAGGATGATGGCACCAGCCTACGAAGAGGCTGCCGCCCGATTTCCTCTCAAGGCGCAGTTTGCCAAGGTAAATACCGAACAGTTCCAGCAGCTTGCCGCACCATTTGGAATACGGGGCATTCCGACTATTATCATATTCAAGAACGGTGCGGAAGCGGAGAGGGTAAGCGGTGCACTTCCGGCCGAGCAGATCGCTCAGCTGGTCGCAAGGCATATCTGATGCGCACTCTTACGGCCCTTTTCATCCTCGCCGTATCTGTTTGGGGTATAGACTATTCACAAAGAAGCACCCAGGAGCTTATAGCCTCTTTGCATCCGGGCGGCAAGAATATTGATATAATCATTCGGGAGTTGAAAAAGAGAGAGGCTACGATGAGTCCCGCGGAAAAAAGGGTCTACCGTATGAAGATAGAAGAGATAAGAAATGTCGAAAAAAAGTAGAATATTCCTGCTTGAAGACGATACGAATCTAAGCGAAACGATAGAGGAGTTTCTCGAAGAGAAGGGATTTGACGTAGATACCGCCTATAGCGGAGACGAAGCGGAGGACAAGCTCTACGAAAGGCGTTACGACCTGCTGCTTCTGGATGTGAACGTACCGGAAGTAAACGGCTTCGATCTTTTAAAGAGTGCGCGTTCGCAGGGTATTGAGACACCCGCTATCTTCATAACCTCTCTCGATACGCTCGAAAACCTCGAAGAGGGGTATGAAAGCGGAGCCGACGACTATATCCGCAAGCCTTTCGCGCTCAAAGAGCTTCTGCTTCGGATAGAGTCTTTGCTGAAGAGAAACTTTTCCCATAAGGACAGCCCGAGGATCGAGATAGCACCCGGTATCTCGTTCGACTCGGTTGGCAGCGTCCTTTACAAGGATGATACGCCTGTATCCCTCCAGCCCAAAGAGCTTGCGCTTTTGAAACTCTTTCTGAGCAGATCGGGGGAGGTAATAGAGCATGAGAGTATCTTTGAACACCTCTGGAACTACGATGAGACCCCGAGCGAGTCATCTCTTAGGACCTACATCAAAAATCTCAGAAAAATAATCGGGAAAGATAAAATTGTCAGTATCAAACGTTACGGCTACAGGTATCAACCGTAGCGAGCGCATAACCCTTGTCCGCTTTATTGCTCTCTACTCGTTTTTGGTGCTTATGATCCTGATTTTGGGTTCGACCATCTATTTCAAACTCCAAAAGGATCTGATGCTCCAGACCAAACGGCTCGAGCTCGAGGAGTATTCAAAAGAGCTTATAGACGGGCTCAAGCTGCTGCATATCTACTTCGACCGTTATAGAACCTATCCCAGAAACCCGCTCTATCGTTCAGCCATATATGACGCCGACCATGTTCAGATCTTTTCTACCCTAAAACACCCTGAAGGGGTTCGGCTCGATAGAGTCATATATACAACCGACGGAGTCATACAGTATATACACGTACTCGACTCCTACTATCTTGGTACCAAATATACGGTGGTGGAGATCGATGACGATCGCAGGTGGTTCGTGCAGACATGGAACAGTATATTGATTTACGGCGGTACTCTTCTTGTGATCTTTCTGATAGCGGGAGTGGTACTGATGCGACTTTTTCTCGCTCCGATGAGAAACGCCATACACCTGCTCGATCGTTTCATAAAAGATACGACTCATGAGCTAAACACTCCCGTAAGCGCCATTTTAAGCAATATAGAGATGATAGATACCGAAAAGATCGATCCAAAAACAGCGAAAAAGATAAGACGTATCGAAATCGGTGCCAGAACCATCAGTACCATATACCAGGATCTAACATACCTTGCACTCAATCACAAGATAGCTTCACAGGATGAACATGTAGATGTAAGCTCGCTTGTTCAAGAGCGCATAGACTATTTCAGAATACTCGGCGAATCGAAAAAGATCACCTTCGAAACTGACATACAGCCAGGAGTCAGACTCTATATAGATCGCGGCAAAATGGCCCGCCTCATAGACAACCTCCTCTCAAATGCCATAAAGTACAACAAAAGAGGCGGAGAGATCTTCGTACGGCTTCGCCCCAAAGAACTCGTTATAAAAGATAGCGGCATCGGAATGGAGGAGGATCAGATAAAAGAGGTCTTCAAGCGATACAAACGGCTCGAAAGCGGAGCCGGAGGGTTCGGGATAGGATTGAGTATAGTAGCTATGATCGCGAATGAGTACGATCTCGATATAGATATACGCTCGCGAAAGGGATACGGATCGGAGGTAAGGGTAAAATGGGACGAACAGTAGTTACGATTCTACTCATGACACTCACCGTTTTTGCATCGGATATGAATGTATATGAACGCAATTGCGTCGAATGCCATAAAAAACTGCCGGTTTCGCTCGATAAGTTTTTCTTCAACTATCTTTTGAAATACAGTAGCGAGCGGCGTGTCAAACAGGCTTTGAGAAACTATCTCAAACACCCGAGAAAAAAGGCTTCGCTTGCAACGGAAGAGCTTGTAGCGCGCTACGGTCTCATGCCGAAGACGACCCTGAGCGACAAGGAGCTGAAAGAGGCGATCGATATATATTGGGAAAAGTATAAGGTATTTGGCAAGATCGAATAGTTTGTGATAGAATCCTTTTCACGATCACTCCACGATTCTCGTTTAGAATGTGGATATCAAACTTAGGAGGTTCAGATGAGAAAGCTACTGACTCTGCTTACTGCAGGCTTCTTCGCGATGAGCCTTCTGGCCACTTCGGCATCGGCTGATGTAGAGAAAGGTCAGAAGATCTATCAGAAGAAGGTCAAAAAGCTCTGCGGATTCAACGGAGCGAAATTTGCCGCAAAACACTCTCAGGACGAGTGGGAAGAGATCAAGGAGAGCGGCAAGTTCGCCGACGAGTTGGGAAAACTTTGCCCCAAAGGCGAAAAATACTTCCATAGCGACAAGTTCAAGAAGTATATCGACGACCTTTATGACTTCGCGTATGAGTACGCAAACGACAGCGGAAACGTACCGGCTTGCTAATTTAAGGCCAGTCTGGTAGAATTTTCGGTTATAATTTCAAACCAAAGGAGAAAAGATGAAAAAAGTTACACTCGCACTCATGCTCGCCGGAGCAGCTTCACTGGTAATGGCTGACGGAGCCGCTCTTTATAAAAAGTGTGCCGGATGCCACGGTGCAAAAGGTGAAAAGAAAGCTCTCGGTAAATCCGCGGTAATCGGCGGTATGGACGTAGCCACTCTAGTCAACGACCTCAAAGAGTACAAAGCGGGCAAAAGAAACGTACACGGTATGGGTATGATGATGAAGACTCAGGTACAGTCTCTCAGCGATGCCGATATCCAGACTCTCGCAGAGTATATCCACGGCCTGAAGTAATTTTTCCGACCAAAAAGAGCCGGGCACTTGAGACGTCCGGCTCTATTTATGCCATATGGCGTATAAACTGTATCTGACAACCTGCCATTTTACCCCAATACTTTTTTGATAGCCCGCTTCATTCCATCCGGAAGTCTCTCCATATTTTCCAGACTCCACTTCAGATACCCTCTGTCGAATGAAGCTATCTCATCTATACTCTGTCCTTTGTATTTACCGAAGGGAAAGAGCCATACCGCCTCCTCTTCTACGCTTTTGAGCGTATTTGTAAGGGTATAAC
>JAMONQ010000148.1 GCA_027065635.1 Campylobacterales bacterium
CTTTGGGGAAAAGAGCTGCAGGATACACTTATCTACAGATTCAAAAAAAGCAGAAGGATACGTTTCGAACTATTTACCGACTGGCTTCCCACCGATGGGTGCTATATAGATATCGACACCAAAAGAAGAGACAGATTCGGAATGCCCGTAGGAAGACTCCATATCGAGATACACCCGCACGACTTGAAAGTCGCCAAAACGATTGTACAAGAGGCCCGAAAGGTCTTAAAGAGTCTCGGAGCCGGGAGTATAGTAACCGAGGTCTCCACATATCCGCCGCAAAACCTCGTTGCAGGCGGATGCCGTTTCGGAGACGATCCCAAAAGCTCGGTACTCGATCGCAACTGTCGAAGTCACGACCTGGCCAATCTTTTCGTCGCCGACGCCTCCTTTATGCCTACCGGCGGAAGCGTGCCTTATACCTGGACCATCTACGCAAACGCTCTTCGCGTCGCCGATCATATACTAAAAAGCGATACGGTCTGATCCCTTTCGGGCTTACGATACGGATATACGCTACTCCCCGAAAAGAAGTGATCCGACGCGTATCATATTTGATCCGCACTCGATCGCAAGCTCAAAGTCTCGACTCATTCCCATGGAGCAGATCTGCGCTCCATCTTTCTGAAGCGACTCGTAGACGGAGTATGTAACTTCGAAGCTTTTTCGGATGACGGCATCGTCATCGACATGTGCACCTATCGTCATAACGCCTCTTAGATCGATATCAGGACACTCCTCTTTGATCTTCAGATAGGTCTCGACCGCACTTTCGGGCATGACTCCGGCTTTAGTCTCCTCTTTGGCGCTGTTGATCTGAAGCAGGCACTCCATCCTTGATCCATGCTCTGCAAGGCGCTTTTGCAAAGCTTCCGCCAACTCAATGGAGTCGAGCGAATGCATCAGAAACGGATTGGCTCGTATGAGGTGGTTTATCTTGTTTTTCTGAAGCCTGCCGATATAGTGCCACTCTATAGGCAGATCGTCGAGTCTTTCGACTCTATCTTGCAGCGACTGGACACGGCTCTCGCCGAATGCCCGCTGTCCGAGATCGTAAAGAAGCCTGATATGCTCCTCATCGGTATACTTGCTTACAGCTACGATTTTGACTATATGGTGCTCACTCCGTTTTATCCTCGCCTCTTCGACCCTCCAGACAAGTCGGTCGAACCTCTCTTGCATAGTTGCTCTATCCATTTGCGATCCTTGATATATCGTTATATATTGTAAAAGCCATGAGGGAGAGCAGCAGTACCCATCCGCCCAGTGTCAGTCTGTACATGATCTCTTCGTTGAGCGGCCGCCTGAAGATCATCTCATACAGTGTAAATATAATGTGTCCGCCGTCGAGTGCCGGAATAGGTAGTAGATTCAAAACTCCAAGGTTGACAGATATGAGCGCCGTAAGCGCAAATAGTGCGACAAGCCCGTGCTGACTCGCCTCTGCCGTTACCTGGACGATCGCTATAACACCGCCCATCTCTTTTGCCGGAACGACACCCTCAATCAGCTTTTGAACACTGAGTACGATGAGTTTTGCGGCTTCGAGCGTTTTGTGCCACGCAAAAGCGAGCCCCTCTACCGGGCCGTACCTGATCACTACAATATCACCCGACGGCCCGATACCTACCATTCTGCGTTTAACACTCTCGCCGAAAATATTTTTGGCCTCCAGAACCCTCGGAGTGACGGTAACCGGTATCAAAGTACCGTTTCGATCCAAAACCATATCGATAGGGCCGCTCGATCCAGTGATCTTTTCGCTCAAATCGTCCCAGACTCTGATCGGCTCGTCATTGATCGCTACGACGGTATCACCCTTTTTAAGACCTGCCGCAGCTGCCGGTGAGTCCGGCTGGATCGTACCGATAGTAGGTTTTAGAGCATTCGCTCCCATGAGAGCGATCGCATAGTAAAGAAAAAGGGCCAGAATGAAGTTGAAACCGGGACCGGCCAGAAGTATGACTATTCGCTGCCATGGGGGTTTGACGTTGTAACTGTCCGGATCGTAGCTGATTTTTGTGGGGTCGGTATCGTCCTGCCCCTTCATCTTCACATACCCGCCAAGCGGAATCGCGCTTAGCGCATACTCCGTATCTCCCACCTTTTTGGAAAAAACCACCTTTCCAAAGCCTATCGAAAAGCGCTCTACGCGTACACCGAAGAGTCTGGCCGCCAAAAAGTGGCCCAGCTCGTGGAAAAAGATCAAAAAGGATAGTATGAGTAAAGAGACAAGCATACCCATTACGATCCTTTTGCATAATCACGGATATACTCGTATCCGCTATAAAGGGTAATGGCCACCGCGATCCAAAGAAGTATCGCACCGCCGGGCCAGTTCATAGTCAAAAACCCGATTGCTATCATCTGGGCGACCGTTTTTACTTTTCCCGCCATGGATGATGCGATATCTCTTCCTTCACCGACAGCCATGACACGCAAACCGGTTATGAAAAACTCTCTGCTTAAAATCAGAAAAACAGCCCATACATCCGCCCTTTGCAATACTACCAGACCCAAAAATGCGGCCAGCATCAACATTTTATCCGCCAGCGGATCGATGATTTTACCAAGCGTAGTGATCTGATCGAACATCCTCGCGATATAGCCGTCGAAAAAGTCGGTAACGCTGGCAAGAACAAAAACCAGAGCGGCGAAGTAGTCAAGCCAGCTTGGATGGATCCCCTGCAAAATGTGCGAATCGCGTCCCGCAAGAAGCCACAGCATAAGTGGCGCCATCAAAAGACGCGTAAACGCCAGAACGTTGGGCAGATTCATATTCATTGAAATGAGGTGCCTCCGTCTATGACGATAGTCTGACCTGTAAGCCAGGAGCACTCATCTGTACACAAAAACCAGCACATGCCGGCCAGATCTTCAGGAAGCCCCATACGGCCGAGAGGAGATCTCTCCACCACTTCAGCCTTTACCTCTTCATAGTTCGGGAACGCTTTCAGGGCGTCGGTATCGATGGGACCGCCGCTTACGGCATTGACACGGATTCCCTTTTCACCCAGTTCGGCCGCAGCGTACTTGACCATCGTCTCGACCGCCGCCTTGTTTGTACCGTGACCGGCGTAGTTTGGTGTATATACGAGGTTTCCGGTAGAGCTCAGGGAGATGATACTTCCGCCTCCAACCTTCTCCATCCGTTTGGCAGCCTCCTGCGCTCCGATAACAAATGCGGTGACAGTAGCGGTATAGATATTGCCAAGACCTCTCGGCTTCAGACGCATAAAGGGACCGAAACCGCCTACGACCGCACGACCGGAGATTATCGCGTTGGATATAAAATAGTCGACCCTTTCAAAATCTTCATCAATCTTCTTGAAAAGATCTCTGTAACTTTCCGGCTCGAGTATATTGAGCTGGTAGGGAACCGCTTTTACGCCATATCTACTCTTAACATCTTCAGCTATCTTTTCAGCCTCTTCGGCATTTGAATTGTAGGTGAAGGCAATATCGGCTTCCGCTTCGGCAAAGCGGTAGAGAATGGCTTTGCCGATTCCTCTTGTAGCTCCGCTGATAACGAGCGTCTTGCCCTTCATGTTTTCACATCTGCTCATATATTCTTTCTCCTTCGGGTTTTTCTGTTAAATTTCCGGTATTTCATACTTCCTGACGACATCCTCGATCTGCTTCATATGCTCTTTTGAGGGAGGGGTCAACGGCAGGCGATACTCGAGAGTGTCGACAAGGCCGGCAATATACATGGCCGCTTTGATCGGAATGGGATTACTCTCTATGAAGAGCACCTTGTTCAGGTCGTAGAGGGCATCGTTTATAGCCTTGGAAGAGGCGAAATCTCCCTCCTGTGCGGAGTGTACCAGATCGGCTATGAGATTCGGAAGCAGGTTCGACGTAACCGAGATACATCCGTTGCCGCCTGTCGCCATGATCGGGTAGTTTATGGCGTCGTCTCCGCTTATAACCGCCAGGGCAGGGCGCTTCGCTTTCAAAAGGAGTGTCCGCTCCATGGAACCTGTCGCCTCTTTGACCGCATATATGTTTTCGATCTCGTCAAAGAGCCTGAAAGTGGTCTCCGGTGTAATATCCAGGGCCGTACGGCCGGGTACATTGTAAAGCATTACAGGGATATCGACGGACTCCGCTATAGCCTTGTAGTGGGCGTATATACCGTCTTGTGTCGGTTTGTTGTAGTAAGGACATACCGACAATATGGCGTCAGCTCCGGCCATCTGCGCAAACTGTGCAAGATCTATCGCCTCCATCGTGGAGTTGCTACCGGCACCGGCTACTACCTTTACATCCGTCCCTTTGCATACATTTACTGCTGTCTCTATACACTCTTTGTGTTCCGTATGGGTCAAGGTCGCGCTCTCACCTGTGGTTCCCACCGGAACAACGGCATCTATACCGTTGGCTATCTGTCTTTGAATAAGTTTGGCATACTGAACATGGTCCACTTTTCCGTTTTTGAATGGGGTAACCAGTGCTGTCATCGCTCCGATAATTGGATTGCTCATTTTTCACCTTTTCTTAAAATTACTGTTACAGACCTCTCTTTGACCAGATATCGCCTGGCGACCTCTTCTATCCGTTTTGTATCGAGCTTTTCAATATTCTCCTCGTACTCCAGCAGAGGCTTGATATCTCCTCGCGCCAGGTAGGCGCCGAAAAGATCGGCTACACTGCTGGAACTCTCCATGCTGTAGACAAAGTCCGCTCTTGTGTTTACCTTGACCTTCTTCAGTTCATCTTCACCGACACCCTCTTTCTTGATACGCTCTATCTGCTCCCAAAGCACCTTTTCTACCTCTTCGGCGCTCACTCCGGGATTGCAGACCGCAAGAAAGAGAAAGATGCCAGGATCCTTCTGCTCGAGATTATAGGCATAAAGCTGGTTCACCAGCTTTTTCCTGTCTATCAGCTCTTCGACAAGACGACTGCTTCTGCCGTGGCTAAGAAGCTCGCTGAGCGCAGAAAGCGCCGGCTGATCTTCATGCTGGAAGTTCGGTATGGGAAAGGAGATCGCTACCATCTCCACTTCGCTCTCTTTATGTATCACTACACGTTTGGGGCCGTCCGGCTCGGGCTCTACCTGGTGCACCTTTGGAATGTCGCAGCAGTTTTCTATTTTGCCAAATCTCTTTTCCACCGCCTTGAAAACATCCTGCGGCTCTATATCTCCCGCCACTACGATTATGGCGTTTTTGGGCTGGTAGTATGTCTTGTGAAACTCTCTTATATCGTCTATCGTCCAGTTGAGAATATCGTTCATAAAACCTATCGGCGTCCAGTGGTACGGATGGTATATATATGCGTTGTTAAAAAGTCTGAAGTATAGATACCCTATCGGGTTGTTGTCGGTCCGCCACCGCCTCTCTTCTGCTACGACCTTCCTCTCGGGCTGGAACTCCTCATCTTTCAGAGAGAGATTTTGCATCATTTCGGCAAACAGAGACAAGGATTTGTCGAGATTTCTCGAAGCGCTCTTTATGAAGTAGTGGGTGTAGTCAAAACCGGTAGAGGCATTGTCCACGCCGCCGAAACGCTTGACGATCTTGTCGAACTCCCCCGCCTGGAGATTTTTGGTCGATTTGAAGTTCATATGCTCGAGCATATGTGCTATACCGCTTTTGCCCATAACCTCGTTTCTGCTGCCGACTTTGTAGAAGATGTCGGTAGTGATGACGCCGCTCTCGTTATGCAGAGGTATGACAACTACTTCAAGACCGTTTTTCAAGGACTTCGTATAATATTTGGGCAAACTGCTCGCCATTGAAACTCCTGATAGGAAAATAGAAACGAAAAAGATTACGAGAATAGACTTCAAAGCAGGCACAAACAGACTCTCTCTGGAGTCCGCAGAGCTCTTCTTACCGGCACTCTCCATCATCGGCGGTCCACTCCGACAGCTTCCGAGATGTGGCTGAAGCCATCCTTCTTCAGCAGCTTGATCAGAGTCCTGTTTATCGTTCCGGCAAGCTCCGGACCTTTATAGATCAATCCTGTAAACACCTGTACCAAGGAGGCTCCCGCGCGTATACGCCTGTAGGCTTCGTAACCGCTGTCGATTCCGCCTACGCTGATCAAGACGGTTTTACCGAAGAGCTCCGAAGCTACGGCGTCGAAGAGTTCGAAGCTCTTTTGGCGGATAACCTTTCCGCTGATACCTCCGACCTCCTCGGGGGCCTTTACGAGCGAGTAGTCTATACTGGTATTTGTCGCTACGATCCCGTCTGCTCCGGCCTCCACGGCCTTGGTGCACAGTGCGACGGCCTGCTCCTTTTGCATATCGGGCGCGATCTTTAGAAGTATCGGCTTTCGGGTCAGCTTTTTTGCCATATCAAAAAGTGCCGATATAAACTCCTCATTCTGCAGATCCCGCAGCCCGGGAGTGTTCGGGGAGGAGATGTTTATTACGAGATAGTCGCAAAGATCCCTGAATACCCTGATACCGTGCTCGTAATCAATTAGCGCATCGCTTTCGGGCGTCGTTTTGTTTTTGCCGATATTTACACCTATGGGTGTAACGTACGGATAGTACCTACTCTTGAGCCTGCGCTCCATATAGAGGCTTCCGCGATTGTTGAACCCCATGGCGTTTTGAAGCGACTCCTCCTCGATATGTCGCCAGAGTCTTGGAGCGGGATTGCCCGGCTGAGGCCTCGGTGTGACGGTGCCTACCTCGGTGAATCCGAATCCCATGGCCGTCATGGAGCGAACCAACTGGGCATCCTTGTCGAAACCGGCCGCAAGACCGACCGGATTCAAGAAGGTCCTGCCGAAAATCTCCTGGTGCAGCATCTCGTCATCGACAAAGTTCTTGCAAACCCAGCGATTGAGAAGCTGCGGTATGGCTTCCGCAATCTGAAGCGCACCTGTCACCAGGTGGTGCGCATACTCCGGGTCGAGCCTGAAAAAAAGAGGTTTGATCTTTTCATAATCCATCTGAACTATCCAACACTTTCTTGAAAATTGGATCGATTATACAGAATCTGTAGTAAGGATAGGTTTAATCGAGAAAACAAGTTATCCCCGAAAAACGGTAATATTTTATAATATCAAGCTCCCCGGAACTCTGTCACGCCCAACAGGCGCGAAACGAGGATGACGCTTCCGCTTCGCGTCATCGAGGAAAGATGGAACTGGTAAATAAATATCGGCAGCTACAGCGCCTTTTCCCATACGGTTCCTTGAGGCGTATCCATAAGCTGTACTCCAAGAGAGGAGAGCTCATCTCTGATTCTGTCCGCCTCCTCGAAATCCCTTCTCTTTTTCGCCTCGTTGCGTTTTTGTATCAGGCTTTCGATGTGTTCTATCTGCTCTTCGCTCATGCCAATGCGAAAATAGTCGTAGGGATCTTTCTCTCCGATACCGAGAGTCTCGCCGAGCCAGGCGATATTACCTGCGATTTTGCGCTTGAAGGCTTTATCTTTCGGGTTTGAATCCAGATATTCGTTCGCACCTGCGATCATCTCGTCCACAGCCGCCAGAGCCACGGAAATATTCAAGTCGTCACCGAGTGCGAGAAGAACTTCGTCGACGAATCCGCTATCGGGATCTCCCGCCTTGGCACCGTAAATCCTCTTTTTAAGACGATACAGCTTGTCGAGCCTCTTTTTGGACGAGAGAAGATCCTCTTCGTTGAAATTGAAGCTGGCACGGTAGTGGGTCCCCAGAAGATAGAAACGCAAAACTTCGCCGTCGTAGATTTTGAGTGCATCCTTTATATAGAAGCTGTTGCCGAGGCTCTTG
>JAMONQ010000149.1 GCA_027065635.1 Campylobacterales bacterium
TCCCCTCTTTGTATCCGTGGCGCTGTCTGAACTGGTTGAGAGCGTTTTTTCCTATATAGAGTCTATAAAGCTCATCGAAACTCATACCGGTTGCATCGACACACTCCCAGAACTTTTCGAAAAGCTCCTGCACATACTCCTTCTCGTCGCTCTTTACGAGTGCAAGAGCCATGAGATCTTCAAAAGGCTCCAAAAACTCTTCTATACGGCCATTATGCTCTTTCTTCCATGATTCGGGAAGTTTTATGTCGCTCTTTTTCATCGACGCGGCCGCAATCTTGGCCGCATTTTCCGGAGTCTCGAACCTAAGAGCGTAACTCATGACGAAGTGCCAGATATCGACAATCTCTATCCTGATATTCTCCAGATCTATACCTCCGTCGATACTCTTCCAGTGTTTCCAGCTGAAGCTATCCACAAGCTCCGCCGTCTCCATCACTATGCAGCGCTTCCAGTTGATCACCTTCCCCTGCCTCGTAACTCCGTCGCGCCACGAAGGGCCGTTCGTATCGTCGTTTAGACGGTTTTGAAGATAAAACATCTCTTTCATCTTTTCAATCATACTCTTTTGCACTCACACTCCTCTTTTTAAAGTCTCGCTCTTTTGCTCATCGAAAGGGCAAGCCCCATGCCTATACTCAGAGCAAGCACCTGCGATCCGCCGTAGCTTAGAAAGGGTACCGCGATCCCCTTCAGCGGAATGACGCCGCTGATACCCAAAGCGTTGATCAAAAATGCAAGTCCGATAATCATCGCCATACCCACACAATATAGATAGTATACCGGTTTTTCGCTTCTTCCGGCGATCTTGAGCAGCCTGAATATGACAAACATTATCAGCAGCACCACCACGGTGACGCCGACGATACCTATCTCCTCCGCCATGCCGGCAAGGACGAAATCGGTATGCACTTCACTCAAAAAACCGAGCTTGAGCACTCCGTTTCCAAGACCGGTACCGAAAAGACCTCCATGGTGGATGGCGTGCAGAGAATTGCTTACCTGATAGGGCTCTTCGGCCAGATCGACCCTGGGGACCTTCGCTGCCCACTGCGGAAAGATTTTCGAAAGAAAGCTTTGCAGCATGAACCACCACCCCTTCACTCGCTCAATACGGTGAGGCGACGTAACTATAAAGCCCGCAAAAGCCACGAGTGCCATCAGGATCGAAAAGGCAAAAAAGCGAAGGCTGCTTCCTGCAAAAATCATCATCACGAGCAGCGTCCCGCCGAGCACTATCACCTGTCCGAGATCGTTTTGAAATATAGCTATGATGAACATGATCGCCACAAAAACTATAAAGTACGGAAGTACTATGAAAAGCTCCTCTTTTATCGTATAACGGTTCTGCCTGTCTCTGGCCATGTGTCGCGGCAATACCTTGCGCGAAAAGCTCCAGGCAAGAAAGAATACGAACCCGACTTTGAAAAACTCCACCGGCGCCAGCGATATCGGCCCAAGCCTTATCCACCGCTTCGCTCCTCCAACCTCCTTGGCAAACTGTTCAGGCAAAAAAGGGAGCGCGACCATCAAAAGCGCCGAGAGCAGAAGCAGTGTGAATCCTACGGGAGTCACTATCTTTTCCGGACTCTGCCTCGCCAGCGCCCACATGATGACGATACCGGCCATACCGGCTATAAACTGGCGCAAAAAGAAGTGGTAGGGCTGGGTATTGAAAAGAAGTACCGTATAGGCGGAGAGTGAATAGCTAAAGACCATGCCGATAACTATAAGGGCTGTTACTGCAAGGAAAAGGGGACGGTCAATCATCGGCTCTCTTTGGTTTTGCGTAGCTTTTCGGGTTTTTGATATTATATCAGACCCAGGTCTGTCAAAAACACCGGATGTAAAGTTCAATTATAGGAAAATTTAACTGAAAATTCATTATCCGCAAGGTTTATAAAATGTTTTCAAGGTGGTGGCCGTTACTCTTGTCCATACTCTTTTTGAGCGGGTGCGTATCCCGCGAAAAAGAGGAGCGCACTCACACCCGCAAAGAGCAGCCACGGCTGCTCTACTACAGCGTCAACTCATACAAGCAGACGATGCAGATTCTCGACAATCTCGGTTATACCGACGAAGCTTTCAAAAAAGGGATGAAGCGGATCCCTCGTGTTCTTATTACACATATTTCGAAAAGGTGGCGCGAACAGGCCGACAAGATACCGATCGAAACGAAAAAGAGCATCTTTTTAAGACTGCTCGCTTCCGGCGCGCTGATAGCCGACGAAGAGATTTTGCAAGAAAGAGACAAGCTCCTGAATCTGATAGCCGAACTCTCAAAAGGCCCCATCTCGAGAAAAGATAGCCAATGGCTGCGCCACCTGGCGATAAAATACAAGGTTTTGAAAAACGAAAAAGATATACTCACAAGAGATAAGCTCGACGAACTCGTAAAACGCGTAGATATCGTACCTCCCTCTATCGTTCTCGCACAAGGAGCCATAGAGAGCGGATGGGGTACTTCACGTTTTGCCGTGGAGGGGAACGCTCTGTTTGGCCAGTGGAGTTTCAGCGACAAAGCGCTCAAACCGAAAGAGCAGAGATCGCACCTCGGCAACTACGGCCTCGCCACATTCAAGACCCCGCTCGATTCTATACGTTCCTATCTTCTCAATCTGAATACACATCCGGCATACCGTGAATTTCGCACACAGCGCGCCATGATGAGAGCCCACGGCATACCGCTAATGGGCGAAACGCTCGTTCATACCCTCCGGCACTACTCCGAACGAGGCGAAGAGTATACGGAAGATCTGCTGAAAGTGATCCGTGCGAACAGACTCGACCTCGTAGACAGTGCGAAACTCGAAAGCGGCCGCCCCGTCATTATAGATCCGGAACCCTGATCTTTCGGAACGTTTTTTGCTTGTGTTTTTGCAGATGTTTCATACAGACAGGAGAACCGGATGATAATGCAGACAAGCCCCGCAAGCGAATTGATGGAGAAAGCGCTCAATTACAGAGCGATGAGACAAAACCTGATAAGTTCGAATATTGCCAACGTCGACACACCCTACTACCGATCAAGAGATATCTCCTTCGAAAAGAGTCTCGTTGCGGAGCGAGCACGTCTGGAAGGCAAAAAGGATAAAAGGCTACGCCTCGCCGCTACCGACAGTAGACATATGGAGCCGGTTCAGGAGGATGGCAGCGTAGCCAAAATCTTCTTCAGAGACGGCCACATGACAAGAAACGACGCAAACAGTGTAGACCTCGATGTAGAGACTACCGAAATGGCAAAAAACCTCACAATGTACAACGCTCTTGTCGGCGCTATAAAAAAAGAGGGTTCCATCATGCGCAGCGTAATAGAGGCTTCGGCTAAAGTATAAGGAGTTTTTCATGGGTTTTTTGAACAGTTTCGACATCAACGGCTACGGACTTTCGGCACAGCGCTTCAGAGTCGACATAATCAGCTCCAACATAGCCAACGCCAACACGACAAGAACAGAAGAGGGCGGACCTTACCGCAGGCGTGAAGTCGTTTTCAAGGCTTTCAATTTCGATAAAGTTTTAAACAGTAAAATAGAGGAAGATACAGATCCTCTTCCCTACTCCGATCCGCTTTCGGAAGGGATGGAGGGTAAAAGCGCCAAACCGGCGCTGATGGGGGTACTGGTAGACAAGGTGGTTCGAGACGACAGTGAACCGAGAATGGAGTACGATCCGTCTCACCCCGACGCCAACAGCGAAGGGTATGTAGCCTACCCCAATATCAACCCGGTGATAGAAATGGCCGATCTTATAGAAGCGACACGTGCATACCAGGCCAACGTAGCGGCGTTTCAGAGTGTGAAGGCTATGGCGAACGGCGCCATAGAGCTTTTGAAAGCGTAAACTTTGACAGGCAATATCTAAAAGCAGGAACAGGCTGATGGAGAAAAACATTCAGGGAGTCAACCAGCTCTCTTCGAGCGATATTCTAAAGAGCGGCAAGAGTGTCGACAAGAGTGAAGAGAGCAGTTTCGGCGAAGTGCTCAAAGAGTCTCTAAAGGAGGTCGACGACCTCCAGAAAAAGGGAGAAGAGGCTATGAGCGATATCGCGACCGGACAGGTGAAAGATCTCCACCAGGCCGCTTTGGCGATCGGAAAGGCGGAAACGAGTATGAAGCTTATGCTCGAAGTACGCAACAAGGCGATCAACGCATATAAAGAGATCCTCCGTACCCAGATCTGACAAACGTAACCGTGCCGCCCCTTTCTCCCCCTTCCAGCGAAATAGACGAGCGTATCGGGAAAAAAACGAAGCTCCTGCTCATAACTCTTCTGCTGGCGACAGGTGTAGTTTTCTTCCTCACCTCCATCATCCATACAGCATTGACGAACAGACAGATACCGAAACTCGTTATCAGCGATACCGACCGCGCCCTGCACGGACAGATCCTTAGCAAAGAGGGCTTCAGACTGGTATTCAGCCAGAAACTCTACAAGGCGATGGTAAACACCAAAAACATAGATCCAGATAAAAAAGAGCTCTTCATCCGGCTTTTCAGCATATACAGCGGAATAGACCAGAAGAGCATCAGAAAGCGCCTGAGGGCAAAAGGCAACGTAGTCCTCTCGTACTCCATCGACGCCAACAGAGCGAAATATCTCAAGGAGCTCGCCAGAAAACTGAGACTCCTGAAAGTTTTCATTCCATACAAAGATAGAAACGGCCGGATTATCAAGTATGGATTGAGCCTTACCGAAAGCGGAGAGTCGAGAATCTTCTCGTATCGGGATCTTCTCACTCCCGTACTCGGCTTCATCCGCAAATATGAAGATGAAGGCTTTACACGTCCGGCCGGCGTGAAGGGACTCGAAAAGTACTATCGAAGAGAGCTCATGCCTATACAAAACGGTATAGTCAAGGGCGAAAGGGATATCGGAAATACGATCATACTGGATGGAGACAGCTACGTAAAACCGGCCATTGACGGCATGACTCTTCGTCTAAATATAACCATCGGGCTTCAAAAAGCGGTCGAAACGCTGCTTGACAGGGCAAAAGAGGAGCTCCGCGCCAAGGAGGCGATAGCCTGTATAATGGAGGCTGAAACGGGTAAAATTGTCGCCCTGGCATCCTCGAACCGCTACGATCCCTCAAATATAAGAAGAAGCGACTACGACTCATTGAACGTATCGGCCGTCGAATATACATATGAGCCGGGATCGGTTATAAAACCGATAACATTCGCCCTTCTTCTCAAAGAGCACAAAGTAAACCCGTTCGATATCGTCCGGACCTACGGCGGTCGCTACAAGCTTGGACGAAAGGTGATAACGGACGAGCACAAAGAGGAGTGGATGAGTGCTGAAAACGTTATCGTCTATTCGTCAAATATCGGCATAGCCCAACTTGCCCAGCGCCTTGACGCCGTGGATTTTACGGAAGGCTTCAGAGAGTTCGGATTTTTGCAAAAAACCGGGATAGATCTGCCGTACGAACATACCGGAATCATGCCGCATGTAACACAGATGAGGAGCGAAATCTATAAAGCGACGGTAGGTTACGGGTACGGGATGAGAGCCACTCTAATGCAGCTTGTTCGAGCCTACAATGTATTCAACAACAGAGGCAGACTCGTAGAACCCAGGATAGTCTCACAAATCATTGACCCCTTCGGCAAAAAATATCCGGTTTCACAATCACTCGATACAAAACAGGTGATCCCGCAGGCAACCGCGGCGAAAATGATGTATATCCTCGAAAAGGTGGTAAAAAAAGGTACCGGTACCAAGGCCTACACACCGGGCCTGCGCATAGGAGGAAAGACCGGCACGGCCCATATAGCATCAAAAGGCGGATACGCGAACCTCTACAACAGTTCGTTCATCGGCTTCGCCAACGACAAGGAGCACCGCTTCACAATAGGAGTACTGATAAGAGAACCGAAAAAAAAGTACCACTACTTCGCATCCATGTCGGCGGTACCGGTCTTCAAGCAGATCGTAGATATCCTGGTCGATCAAGGAGAGCTCAAGCCGGACCCCTCCATCAGATAGACTATAGCCAGATATTGTCTATGAGGCGCGTTTTTCCGACTCTCGCGGCCACGAGTATTATCGTGTTTTTTATCTCCACCCTATCCAAAGGTCTAAAAGCTCTGTCGACAATCTCTACATACTCGACTTCGATCTCTTCCATCATTTTATACATCATCTCCTTGATCGTCTCGCTGCGCAGCTCCCCGGCCATCACAAGTCTCGAGGCACGCTTGAGGGATCTGGAGATGACCAGGGCCTTTTGGCGCTCCTGCGGAGTCAGATACAGATTACGGCTGCTTAGCGCCAGCCCGTCATCCTCTCTTACGGTCTCTACAGGAACTATCTGCAGCGGCAGGAAAAGGTCATCGACCATTTTTTGCAAAATCACCAGCTGCTGGGCATCCTTTTTGCCGAAGTAAGCACGATCCGGACGGGTAAGGCCAAAAAGTTTCATCACCACTCTAACTACACCGTCGAAGTGGCCGGGACGACGACTCCCCTCCAGAATATAGCCAAGATAGCTCGGCGCTTTCAGCGTAACCTCATCTTCACCGTAAATATCCGCACTATCAGGCATAAAGAGGATATCGACACCGGCAATCTCGCATATTTTCCTATCCGCCTCTTCCCTTCTTGGATAGGAGTCAAGATCCTCACCCGGCAGAAACTGCGTCGGATTTACAAAAATAGAGACGATCGTATAGTCGTTTTCGCTTTTTGATCTCTTTATCAGCTCCAGATGTCCATGATGCAAGGCACCCATGGTAGGAACGAACCCAACACTTCCTTCAAGCGTTTTCCTGGCCTCTTTCAGCTCTTCTATACCGCGTACGATCTGCACTGCAAGCCTTTAGTGTATAATTACGCAATTATAGCAAAGAGGATTGCCCGTGGATAGCTACGAATTTTCCGAATTGATGAAAAAGCTTCAAACAAAGATCGAGAACATCAAAAACATCATCAAACCCGATGAGATAAAGAGTCGGCTTGAAGAGATTTCGAAAATGGAGATGGAGGAGGACTTCTGGAGCGACGCTAAAAAAGCGGGAGAGATTCAGAAAGAGAAAAATCGTCTCGACAGAGTATTGAAAAGTTACGAAGATGCCCAAAGTGCCGTGGAAGACGCCATGGAGCTCTTCGAAATGGCTACGGAAGAGAAGGATGAAGAGACTCTCGAACAGCTCTTTTTGGAAGCTCCCATGATCGAAGAGAGGGTCAACAGGGTAGAGATAGAGGTGATGCTCAGCGGCCCGCATGACGCGAACAACGCGATCGTATCCATCCATCCGGGCGCGGGAGGAACGGAGAGTCAGGACTGGGCGAGTATCCTTTACCGGATGTATCTGCGCTGGGCGGAAAGGCACGGATTCAAGGTCGAAGTGCTCGACTACCAACCGGGTGAAGAGGCGGGTATCAAGGATGTCAGTTTTATCATAAAGGGAGAAAACGCCTACGGGTATCTGAAGGTCGAAAACGGTATCCACCGTCTGGTGCGCATAAGCCCCTACGATTCGAACGCCAGACGCCACACTTCGTTTGCTTCGGTAATGGTATCTCCGGAGATCGATGAAGATATCGACATCGAGATAGAGGAGAAGGATCTGCGTATCGATACCTATCGCGCTTCGGGAGCCGGCGGCCAGCACGTCAACAAAACCGAAAGCGCCATCCGCATCACCCATATCCCTACCGGCATCGTGGTGCAGTGCCAAAACGACCGCAGC
>JAMONQ010000150.1 GCA_027065635.1 Campylobacterales bacterium
ACAAAAAAGCCTCGAAGGAACCCCCTACGCAACTGCTTGAAAGCCTCAAGGAGAAGCTCTCCAGATCATGAAGCGAAACGCACCGGCAAAAGTCAATATTTTTCTGAAAGTGACCGGAACAAGAGGCGCCTACCATGAAATACGCTCGCGCTTCGTTCTGGTTGAGTCTCTTTTCGATACGATAAGCTTCGTCAAAAAGAGCACCCCCTCTTCCGCCTTCGAGCTTATTTGCGACACCCCGCTGCCGGAACGAAACAGCGTTACTCAATCTTATAGCCATCTTGTGCGAGAGGCTCCCTCTATTGAAAAGTTTTTCAAAGAGCATGCCGTAAAACTCCAAAAGCGTATTCCCATAGGCGGCGGTCTGGGTGGCGGCAGTTCCGATGCAGCCGCTTTTTTGAATCTCTGTAACGAAATATGCGAACTGAAACTCGATAGAAAAAAGATTGCGCTTATAGGCGAGAAGGTCGGAGCCGATGTACCGTTTTTCGTCTACGGATACAAAAGTGCAAACGTCGAAGGTATCGGCGAAATCATCCATCCCTTCGACGAAGAGCCTCCCAAACTAAGACTCGTTACCGCTCCCGTACATTGTGATACGGCGGCCGTATACAAAGAGTTCAGACAAAACTTTTCACAAACTATCGACAAAGAGGCCGCCAAAGAGTGGACCGGCCTTTCAAGCAGCCGGATCATGCACACCATAACTCCGAAAGAGGCCAACGACCTCTACCGACCCGCCCTGAAGCTATATCCAGAGCTTGAAGAGTACTCCGCGCCGAAACGCTTCTTCAGCGGCAGCGGAAGTACCCATTTTTGTCTGGACGAGGAGACTTAATGGCTAAAGAGTACAGTACGGCAACCGGAATCAGAACAAAAAGGTAGTTAAGTATGGCGATAAAGATAGTCGCAAGAAACAAAAAGGCGTTTCACGAATACGAGATTCTCGAAAAACTCGAAGCCGGCATCGAACTGCTCGGCAGCGAAGTGAAATCCATTCGCATGGGACGTGTAAACCTCAAAGACAGCTATGTCCGGATAGTAAAAGGGGAGGCGTGGGTTTTCGGTATGCATATCACTCTGCTTCAAAGCACAAACCCCCACTACAAACCGGACGAGAAACGCCCAAGAAGGCTGCTTCTTCACAGAAAGCAGATAGACAAATGGCTGGGCAGGATAAAACAGGACGGTCTGACAATCGTTCCGCTGATGCTCTACTTCAACGAGCGCAACAGGGCGAAGCTTCAGATAGCGCTTGCAAAAGGGAAAAAGGCCCACGACAAAAGAGAGGCGCTCAAGAAGAAAATGGCCGATCGTGAAGCGCGTGCGGCAATGAAAAACTATTAGGAGATGCCATGTTTTCCACACTTCAAAAACAGAAAGAGGCCGAAAATCTGATAGAGGAGGCAGGCCGCATAATAGAAGAGTGCGACCACGAGTGCGATCTTGCAAAAGAGAGAGTTCAAAAGAGTGTCACAGATAGCGACAATTTTAGAAGCAGGCTCGTCAAAAAGAGCTTGAAAACTTTTTACGATCTGTTGAACAAAATTGACGGGATAGCTCATGGAAGATCGGCAGAAACGACAAAGCCTCCATACTCGTCACAGATCGATACGCTTATAAAGGGGGCGCAGGAGATTGAACCGGTAGAGATTTCCGGCGTAAAACAGGGAAAAGCGTCGGCACTCGTCGCATCTTTTGCGGCGGCTATCGTTACAGTGGCTGTCGCACTCGTGACAGCTGTCATAGCGACAGGAACACCGCTCGATCCGCAGAAGCTCACATCACCTGATACGATAGAAAAACTTCTCGCATGGATAGGCGGCGGGGCTTTCGACTATCCGGGAGCATCGCCGCTGTTAGGAGGAGTCGGCATCGTCGCCGCAGCGGTAGCCGCCGCTTTGATCGTCTGGTCCATCCTCATGGCCAAGAGCTCTTCCAGCAATCTCTCGGCAGCCAGATCGTGCCACGAAAATGCCAACAACTACAAGAGAGAAAAAGAGTTCTATACCGAAGCTATGAAACAGCTAAACGGAAGTATCCTCGAGTATGAAAAGATACTGGAGACGTTCGATATCTATATGGATGAGTATATAGCCGTCACCAGACGTATTTTATATACCGAAGGAAACGACTTTCAAAACTACAAGGAGAGTTCCAAGGAGATGGTGAAAAGAGCTTCGCAGTGTGCCGAAGCGATAATCGAAATTCTTGACATAGCTATCGTCACACCGCAGGGAACGCCCTCTGAAGAACTCGAAAAGGCGATAGAGCGAGGAAGTGCCCTCAAGAAAGCACTTATAAACGATACACCGCTTCCAAAAACCGTCTTTGAAGGCGACTCGTCCGAAAAAGAGGAACCGTCCGGTTCGGATTCGGTCACGAAGGATCTATCCGCCGAAGATCGGCCGTTGGCGATAGAGAACCGGTCTACTCTATAACTTCGGCACTCACTATCTTGACCTCTCTAACAGGCCGGTTCTGCCGGTCTACACCTGTTTCGGATATTCTGATCACCACATCCATACCCTTCTTGACATAGCCAAAAATCGTATGACGCCCGTTCAGCCAACCTGTAGGGACGGTCGTGATGAAAAACTGGCTTCTGTTCGTATTCGGGCCCGCGTTCGCCATTGCGAGAATACCCGGCCTGTCAAAGACGACATTGGGTGCGAACTCATCCTTGAAAGGCTTGCCCCATATAGAATCGCCTCCCATTCCTGTACCAGTGGGATCGCCTCCCTGGATCATAAAGTCCTCAATAACCCTATGGAATATCGTTCCGTTATAGTAGCCGTTTTTGACGTGCGTAAGAAAATTCTCGCTCGCAAGAGGCGCCAGATCCGGACGTATCTGCAGTGTAATATCCCCCATATTGGTATGCAGTACAACTTCCGGGTATGAGTTCTGCTGGCCGCCCTGCGAAAAGAGCAGTGAGACAAAAAGCATCCATATCGCGACAATCTTTTTCATAAAAAACCTCCTCTTGACAAATCAGCAATTCGTATCCGATCTATAGACATGATATCCTATAATGTTCTGTATGAAAGCTTTGATGTTCAGGAATGTATTGTAGCGAAAAAGGAAAAATGGAGAAAGAGGGAGCCGCAGCTCCCGAAAAAGAAGAACTTACTTTTTTCGAAGCTCTTTGATACGTGCCGCTTTTCCGCGGAGTCCGCGCAGGTAGTAGAGTTTCGCTCTGCGCACACGCCCGCGTCTTACGACCTCGATATTCTCTATACTGTCGGAGTAGAGAGGAAAGATCCGCTCGACACCTACATTGTTGGCACCGATCTTTCTGACGATGAAAGTTTTTCCGGTACCCTCTCCTCTTATAGCGATACAGACACCTTCGAAATTCTGTATACGGGTCTTTTCACCCTCTTTGATGTTCACCGCTACGCGTACGGTATCTCCGGCACGAAACTCCGGAATATTCTTGCTTGCAATCTGAGCCTGCTCGAAAGACTCAATATATCGATTTTTCATCACTATCCCTTTGGGTAAATTTCAGATATCGCTCCGGGCGAAAATATTTTGTCTTGTATAACGCCATCGTTTTTTTCAGGGCGTTAATTTTACTATGATTTCCCTTTAAAAACTCTGAAGGTATGCTTAAATTATGGTAACTTTTAGGTCTCGTGAACGACGGTGCCTCCAGAAGAAGCGTCTCGAAGCTCTCCGACTCCAGCGACTGGACGTTTCCGACCACTCCCGGAACGATACGTCCGATTGCATCGGCCATCACCAAAGAGGGCAGCTCTCCGCCGGTGAGGATATAGTCGCCTATAGTGAAACACTCATCCGCCCAGACCTCGAGAACCCTCTCGTCTATCCCTTCGTATCGACCGCTGACAAATACGATATGCTCTTTTTTTGCCAACCTTCTGGCATCGCTTTGGGTAAAGGGCTTGCCTACCGGTGTAGTAAAGATGATATGTGCACCGGAAGATTCGCCTTTTATATGTGCCAAAGTATCGAAAAGCGGCTGCGGCGTCATGACCATTCCGGCCCCTCCGCCGGCCATTGTATCGTCCACTTTTCTATGGCGATCCGTAGTAAACTCCCTCGGATCGAGATGGTCAATACTCAAAATACCCTTTTTGACGGCTCGTTGCAAAATAGAGTCGCCAAAATACCCCTCCATAAGCGGCCAAAAAAGGGTTACAAAGGTAAAGCGCATCAGCTCGCTTCCAGCAGCTCTTTGGTGTCTTTGCCTATTACGACACCCTTTTGCAGATCCACTCTATCGATATAACGATCCACATAAGGGACCAAAAAGCGCTTCGCATATCCGCACTTTATCAAATCTTCTGCAGTCTCTATCTTCAGATAGTCCGTACCTGCCAGACGTTCTATATCGGCTATACGTCCGATCTTCTCATCCCCGTCCAGAAGGTCGAGACCTATGATCTGATACCAGAAATACTCCTCTTTACCCAGTATGCACGCAGCTTCACCAGCCTCTTTTGTCGTATACAGATAGGCATTTGTAAGAGGCTTTGCCTCATCCACACTATCTATCCCCTCGAAACGGACCGTCTGCCGCGAAGGGTTGTACGAAGCGATTTTAAGCTCTCCTTTGTCACTGAAAAAGAGAGATCCTGGCTTGAACTGCTCCGGAAAGTCGGTAAGAAGATTGAGACGCATCTCACCTTTGAGCCCCACAGTTTTACCGATTCTGGCGATAGGTATCTTTTCGGGATTCAAACCCTTCTACTCCCCGACAGTCTGGACATTGACTCGATAGCTTATGCCGTCTTTGGCTTTACAGCCGCTTATTACAGTTTTGAGCGCATTTATCATGCGCCCCTCTTTTCCGATAAGTTTTCCGGCATCGTCTTTGTGCGCGTAGATGATTATCTCATCAAAATTCTCTCCGAGGTTTCGCCGCTTGACGGCAATATCCTCCGGATGCGTCGCGATCAGTTTCGCAAAGTCACGCACAAAATTCTCTACCATTTTACTTTCCGGCGAGTTTCTTGACACGCTCGCTCGGCTTCGCACCGACGCTAAGCCAGTAGTTGAGTCTCTCTTCATCTATCTTGACAGTAGCGGGCTCCGTCATCGGGTTGTAATAACCGATAGACTCGATCCAGCCGCTGTCACGTCTTTTTCTACTGTCGGTTACTACGATTCGGTAGAAAGGTCTCTTCTTGCGTCCCATACGGGTAAGTCTGATAGTCGTCATCTTGTCTCCTTGAAGATTGTATATGTTTTTTCAGTTGCCGAAAGAGGCATTGACCTAAGCGATTGACGGGATCGTTTAGGTCAATGTCCCGAGGCGTACCTATCTGGGAAAACCGCCGCCTTGCATCTGACTCATCATGTTCTGCAGATCCTGCATTCCCTTTTTGCCAGAAAACTTCTTGGCCATTTTAGCCGCGTTTTTAAACTGCTTGAGCACTTTGTTCACTTCCATCTGGTTGAGCCCCGCACCCTTTGCGATCCGCCTTTTGCGGCTATTGTTGAGCAGGTCGGGATTTTCACGCTCGGCAGGAGTCATCGAGTTTATAAGTGCCTTTATCTTCTTGATTTCACCGGAGTTTTCAAGATCCATATCCTTCAGGGCTCCGGCCATCTTGCCCATTCCCGGAATCATACCTACAATGGACTTCAGACTCCCGAGCTTTTTCATCTGCTCCAGCTGTTCCAGAAAGTCGTTGAAGTTGAACTGCCCCTTCTTGATCTTTCTGGCTACCTTCTTGGCCTCTTTTTCATCGATGACGGCGGATGCCTTTTCGGCCAGCGACTCGATATCTCCGGCTCCCATCAGGCGTCCTACGATACGATCCGGGATGAAGACCTCAAGATCCGGCATCTTCTCGCCGGAGCCGATAAAGCGTAGAGGTACGCCTACCTGCCTGGCTATACCGAGCGCTACGCCCCCTTTGCTGTCGCCGTCATACTTGCTCAATATTACGCCTGTAAGCTCCAGCTCCTTATGGAACGCCGCGGCGCTGCGGACAGCATCCTGCCCCGTCAGCGAGTCCGCCACATAGAAGATTTCATCCGGTTCGATCGCCTCTTTTACGTGCCTGATCTGTTCCATCAGCTCCTCGTCGATAGCGAGCCGTCCGGCCGTATCGACGATAAGCACGTCGTAATTGCCCTCTTTCGCTTTCCGCAGTGCCTTTCTGGCTACCTCCACCGGGTCGGTAGCCGACTCGTCTGCGAAGATGTCGACCTCGATCTGCTCGGCAATCTGCCTTAGCTGCTCCACGGCCGCAAGCCGCTGAAGGTCGGCTGCAGCAAGCAGAACCCTCTTCTTGCGAAGCTTCAGGTAGTAGGCGAGCTTGCCGGAGGTCGTCGTCTTTCCCGATCCCTGCAGACCGGCCATCATCACAACGGTCGGCGGAGCCGGACTGTATACGAACCCCTGTTTGCCTGGAGCGGTCAGTATCTTTGTGAGCTCCTCTTTCAGGGCTTTGAGGAAGTTCTCTTTACCTATTCCGGCGAGTTTCGTTTCACGTTCGACTACACTAAGCAGCTCCTTGACCACCTTGTGATGCACATCGGCTTTCAGAAGTGACTTTTTCAGTTCCGAAAGTGCGCGCTTCAACGCCTTTTCGTCATCCTTGAAACGTATCTTGCCGATGGCGTTTTGAAAACTGCTTGTCAATGACTCGAACACACCTGCTCCTGCTTCTTTATGGAGGTTGCCCCTCTCATAAAAGGGCTCTACTCAAAGTCTGGAATTTTAGCTTATAAACACTTTAATTTTAATTAAATATAAGATTGCCGTCAGCCGGCAAACACATCGAATCCCCTGGGCTCCCTGGCTCTGAAGTCGTAACCGAGCAGTTTCAGCTCCAAAGCGTGCAGGAGCATCCTGTTGGTCTGGGCAGATAGTACCCCATATTGCGCATCTCCGATGATTGGGTGGCCGATACTTTTTAGATGGACTCTGATCTGGTGCGTGCGTCCAGTCTCTATGACCACTCTGAGTTTGGTTCTTCCGCCCACTACCATTACAGGCTCTATATGGGTTATCGCCTCCTTGCCGCGTCTGTCCGTTTTGCTGAAGGCGACGCCGTTTTTCTTTATGGTCTTGATAGGCTTTTCTATCGTGACAGGTTCGCTGACGATCCCCTGAACCCAGCAGCTGTATACCTTGTAAACAGCTCTTGCCTTGAACGCCTCTTCCGCTCTCTTGTGGAACGATTTGTTTTTTGAAAGAAGCAGAACTCCGCTTGTCTCCCTGTCGAGCCGGTGCAGCAGCCTCGCACCCTTATAGGCCGCCGCCGCTTCGTCACTGGTCAGGAAAGCCGGCTTGTTGATCGCAAGCACCTCGTCGTTTTCGAAGATCGTCTCCGCCTTTTCGAGCTTCAGTATGCGGAACTTCGTATCTACCGGCAGCTCCCCTCTTGCAATCGCCACTTTCTTGTTTCCGACGTAGACCACTCCCCGATCTATCATCTCTTTGGCCTTGGAGTTTGACAGCCCCATCTGAACAGCCAGCAGCTTGTAGGCCTTCTCTTTAGTCTCTTTTTGCATTTATGAACTCTTCCACTTTCTCGTTTACGGGCAATCGCACCCTTTTTCTCTTTCCGGTATCACCGGAGAGAATCACTATTTCGCTTTTCGGTATCCTGAAATATTTCGACAGAAACCTAACCAGCTCCCGGTTTGCCGCACCCTCTACGGCCGGCGCCTTTATATGCACTTTCAGAGAATCGTCATAGATCCCTGCAAACGCGTTTTTGCCGCTGTTTGGCCTGGCACTGATATGAAAATCGACATAACCTTCGATTTTTTCATCATACCACATCGGCCATACCTTTTAGGATCGGCTCCAGCGTCACCCTCTCTTTGAGCTTCGGAGGCTCGGCATGAAAAGCCTTTTCAAGGGTCTGTGCAAGATCGTCGAGGTCGCAAAAGAGGGCACCTTCTATCTGTGAAAAAATCGCTTTCTGGTTGAAGATATGCCGTCCGCTTACAAGCCTGCATCCAAAAGGTAGCAGTTCTACCGGATTGTGCCCCCCTATCCTCGCAAAGGCTCCCCCCAAAACGACTATGTCGCTGACTGCATAGAGGTTGATCAGCTCTCCCATGGCGTCGATCAGGACAATATCGGCTTCAAGACTTCCGGTTCGGCTCCATCTTGCAAGATCGAGCCCCTCTTTTCGTGCGACAGTTTCAGCTATCGCGTATACTTTGTCAAATCTCTCCGGATGCCTTGGAACCAGCAGGAGTTTCGCATCCGGATGCGCTCTTTTCCACTCGGAAAAAGAGTGAAGTATCCCCTCCTCTTCTCCTTCGTGAGTACTCGCTGCGGTTACGACGATACCCGAAGGTTTTGGATACCTTTTCGTCACTTCCGGTATCTGGGCGAGCTTTATATTTCCGGTTACGACAACACTCTTAGCACCGAGAAGCTCGAGACGCCGCCTGTCTATATCGCTCTGTGCGTAAACCTCGTCGATATAGTCGAATATCTTCGCATACAGCCAGCGGAAGCGGCGGTAGCTTTTCCAGGATCTGTCAGATATTCTCGCATTTATCAGCATTGTCTTCGCACCGCGCTTTTTGGCCAGATAGAAGAGTAAAAACCAAAGCTCCGCCTCCATAACGGCAAGTATCTTTTGCGGACGGACCCATACCCACAAAAGCGGCTCGAAAGGCAGATATCTCACTTCTTCGACGATCTTTCCTGCTTCATAAAATCCGGTCTGCGTCGTTGTAGTGAGTACCGACCTCTCTTTGCCTATACTCTCGACAAGGGGCTTTAGAGCTCTCGTCTCCCCGAAGCTGCAGGCGTGAAACCAGATCCTGTTTTCTGGAAGAGGCGGGTTGTTTTTGAGAAAAAAGCGTGCGGGAATCGACTCTTTGTACTTTTTTTTGAATGATAAAACTACTATTATCGGAATGAAAAGCAGATAGAGCCCCCACGCAAAAAGCGTATAGAGGGCCGCAAAAAGATTACGCTTCAGCGCTCTCTTCTTCTTTCTCGGTTTCAAGATAGAGGATACGTCCGCAGTGTGGGCATGTAGTGATCTCTTCACCTTTGATGACCTCTGCATAGGTCTTGTCGTTTATTTTCATGAAGCAGCCCATACATGCCTGCTTTCTTACCGGTACGACTGCCGTATTTTTCGCCCATCTGCGAATCTTGTCGTAGAAGGCGAGAATCTTCTGGCTCATCTTGGCTATCAGCTCCTGCTTCTGCTCAAAGAGACGCTGCCTCTCTTTTTCGATTTCGGCAAGCTCCCGCTCCACCTCCTCTTTGATCTCGGCGTTTTTCTCCTTGAGCTCTTCAAGCTCCGACTCTTTCGTCTCTATCTCGCTCTTTCTCGTCTCTATAAGATTGTCGAGCCGTTCGATCTCTTCATTTGCGAAATCAAGCTGCTCCTTGGCAATCTCCTCTTCGAGCTGGAGCGCCTTTATCTCCTTTTCCGTCCTGGCTTCGGCACTCTTTTTCCTGTTGGCTTCGAGTTTGTCGCCAAGCTCTTGAATATGGAGTTCGTTTTTGGCCTTCTTCAGCTCACTCTCTTTTATCTCTTCTCGGAGCGCCTCTATCTCTCTTTCGACAGCTTTTTGCGCCTCCTCCACTTGATCGAGTCTGGAGCGCGCCTCCTCGATTTTCGGCTCGAATGCGTCTATGGTCTGATCTATCCTTGAAAGTTCAATCAGATCTTCAAGATGCTTGTTCATGGATTTCCTTGGTCAAATGTAGGTAAAGGGGTTGATTGATTGTGCAATTATAACCGGAATCGGCAAATTTTTCAAATTCTCTTCCAAAGCGGCCGCAAAGTGACGCTCACTCTCGAAATGTCCGATATCGGCCATCATCAACCCTTTCGAAAGAGCCTTCATGGCATCGTGGAACTTTATATCTCCTGTAAGAAAAAGGTCGGCATCGACTTGGTCGAGCAGTGAGCTGCCGGCACCGGTTGTAACGGCCAGACGCCTTATGACACTCTTTTGTCCGACCACCCTCATAAGCTCGAGCCCCAACCGTTTCTTGATTCTCTCAAGAAGCGCTTCGCACTCCCACTCTCCCTCCGCATAACAGACGAACCCTTCGCACGAAACCGCCTCGAACCCGAGTATCCGCTCGACAACATACCGATTCAGATGGCTCTGGTCGAAATTGGTATGCATCGCTATGAGGGAGTGGTTTTTCATTATCATCTTGCGAAGCAGATTTGCCGGGTATCGACTCCACTCGAGCTGCTTGAGAGGCGAAAATATAAGCGGATGGTGAAGTACGAAGAGAGTATTTTCTTCATACTCGTCTATCATTTTCTCATCGATATCTACACTCAAAACGATTCTTTCGATCTCATCCGCCGTATCGCCAAGAAGCAAACCGCTGTTGTCCCAGCTCTCCTGTAGCTCGAAAGGACTGATCCCGTCGAGTATTCCATAGACTTCTTTTACCGTCACCTATGCGCCTCTCACTCTTGCGTTTCGTTCCGCCTCCTGCTCCTTGTAGAGCTCGGCACACCCTTTGGCCAAATCTCGAATCTTCAGAATGTAGTTCGCTCTTTCGGTCACGGAGATCGCCTTTCTGGCATCGAGAGTGTTGAAGATATGGGATGCGATCATGCACTGATCGTATGCGGGAAGCGGCAGTCCGGCCTCCAGACAGCGGCCACACTCCGCGGCGGCATCATCGAAGTGCCTGAAAAGCATATCGATATCGGCAACTTCGAAGTTGTATCTGCTGAACTCGTACTCGCTCTCTTTGTGGACATCGGCATAAGTAGTGACTTCACCGCCCTTTTGGCTCCAGACGATATCGAAGACCGACTCTACACCCTGAAGATACATTGCGAGTCTCTCCGTGCCGTATGTGATCTCGGCCGCTACCGGATCACAGGCGATACCGCCCACCTGCTGGAAGTAGGTAAACTGCGTAATCTCCATCCCGTCGAGCCAGACCTCCCATCCAAGGCCCCACGCTCCGAGTGTGGGAGATTCCCAGTTGTCCTCAACGAACCTGATATCGTGCTTCGACAGATCGAGTCCCAAAAATTCGAGGCTCTTTAGATATAGATCCTGTATATCGTCAGGGCTCGGCTTGATCAGAACCTGAAACTGGTAGTACGCTCCGAGCCTGTTAGGGTTTTCTCCGTATCTGCCGTCTGTAGGTCTACGGCTCGGCGCTACATAGGCGGCGGCCCAGGGTCTGGAATCGAGACTTCTTAGCAGAGTCGCCGGATGAAACGTTCCGGCTCCGGAAGGGATGTCGTACGGCTGCACTATATTGCATCCCTGCTCCATCCAGAACTGTTGAAGTTTTAGTAAGAGGTCGCTGAATGTGATCATTTAAGTTCCAATGCTTTTTTTATTTTCGGTTCGTCGAAACCGCATATCCACTGGTTTCCTATAAGGACGACCGGCACCCCGCGGCACCCGTGTCGCTCGCAATCCTTCGCGGCCTGCTTGTTGGTGCTGATATCGATCGTCTTGAATCTTATGCCGTTTTTCTTGAAAAATGTTTTGGCCCTCGTGCACCAGATGCACCCGGGCGAGGTAAAGAGAACGACCTGTTTTTGTCGTTTCGGTTTCGCCTCTGCCATATTTACCTCCTTTTATCGGTAAATTTTTGCGAAATTATATCACTTTTCAAGGGAGAGTGCATTCATGATATACATCTCGAGATTGGCGCCCGTTACGCCCTTTTCGAGCGCATCGGTATAGAACTTGGCCACTTTGTTATGGTATGTCTTGAAATCGTAGTACGGAAGATGGAGCCTCCACGCCTTCTTGATCTGGTTCAGCGCCATTCTCTCTATGGCCCACGACCTGAAAATGGAGAGCACTCCGAAAAACAGAAGCGTAAAAAATACGGCGGCGACTATCATTATGTGGCAGTCGATCTTGGCGATCACTTTGTGAAAGATCAGCGCAGGCGGCAAAAATATCAGGTTCCACACCACTATCATAAAAATGTAGAGTCTCGAAAGTCTCAGTTTCACTCCCGGGATCCTTCCTTCAAGCGGCATATGATCCACGAGCATCTTGTTGGCCTGCATGAGTTCGTTGAAGCGCATAGGGTGTTTCGACTCCCTGAAAAGAAAGGGAAGGATCTTCTCATCCATCAATCGTTCAAACATTACAGGCTCCTTTATAGCAGATTATATCACCTATGTTTCGGTTCAAGGAGGAGGCTACTACACTGCACTTTACCTTAAGCAGATAAAAAGTCGGCTTGGTCGAAGTATCGTTCATGGATTCGTAGTTTCCCATCCCTTTTGCGATTACCAGATCGGCACTTTCGTAAAACTTTCGAGCCTCCTCGCTCAATCTTTGCAGGTCGAATCCTGGAGTATCCACACCGCTGTCTATGATCCTGGCAACCTTGTCTATCCCCGCCTCCTTCGCTTCTTTTAGAGTGATATCATTGATAATGGGACGACCACGTACCGCATATCCCGTCTCTATTTGCGGAAACTCTTCAGCTATGATGCGCAATAAAATCCTGTCAAAAAGATGTTCCCCGGCATTGTCCCCGATAAAAAGCAGCCTCTTCGCATCCAGAAGAGCTCTATAGAGCTCTTCGCTGTCATCCACGGCAAACGGAGTTTCAAAAACCCTGGCCACCTCCTCTTCGAGACTGAAGCTATGCGTGGCGGCAAGATCTATCACGTTCCCGGCGACAGACGCTTTCAAGGCTGCATGGAACCTGTTTCGGGCACCAAACACCCTCTTTTCCACCGTATCCGCTATCGAAGCTGCATGACGAACCGCTTCGGCCTTGTAATCGCGGTATATGTCATCCACTCCGAGTATATCCGCAATCCTGGGATAGACATCGGCGGCAACCTGCGGAGGAGTCTGGGAAAACGAAAAACCGGGCACCATCGACGCCACTTCGTCGAGTACCCTTTTTGTGGTCTGTTTATCTATACCCAGCGTCTGACAGACACGCAGAGCCTGAGAAAAGATACAGGCAACACACTCCGGCTCCAGTTTCAACTATCGCCCCCCGCATGCTTCTCTACCACTTTACCCCACATGAGCCTATACTTTCTTTTCATAAACTCCAGCTCTTCGCGAGTCGCATTGAGCTCGGCGGTAAGTGTCTCGATGGTTTTACGATCTTCGTCATACAGCTCCTGCATGGACAATAGAGCGTCTTTCAAAAAGCTGTTCTCGCTCTTGAGCGTCTCGAGCGTCTCATCCTTGGCGTCCATCACCTTCTCATGCATGTTGAGTATGGTGCCTATCGTCTTTTCGACAAACTGTATTCCGTCACCGGTTTCGAGGTCTACCTTCAAGACTTCGCCGCCCCTTACGGGGGTGCCGGGCAGTCTCTCCTGGGAGTCCGTCTCTATAAAGATTTCACCGTTCTCCTCTTTCGATACCACATCGCCGGCATCAACCATCTTCAGTACCTCGTCGAAGTCACGGTCTATCAACTTCGCATAGGCGCGAATACTCAGCCACGTCTTCATTCCCTCTCCTCTCTGTTGCACTGCCAAACGGAGGCAACTGCGACGATCCGACCGCTAAGAGATCCTCACTTCGATCTCGGCGGAGTCGGTCTCGACCTTCTTGGCTTTGGCCAGACGATCCTCCATCAGCTTGACGTTTAGTTCGTCATCATCGATCGCCAGAATCTGCATAGCAAGATATGCACTGTTGATAGCCCCGGCCTTACCGATGGCCAGTGTGGCGACAGGCATACCTGCGGGCATCATTACCGTACTCAAAAGGGCATCCTCTCCACGCAGATCAGAAGAGCTCATAGGCACCCCGATTACAGGCTTGATCGTGGTGGCCGCTACCGCCCCTGCGAGATGGGCAGCCATACCGGCCGCGGCTATAAAGACGACCGCTCCCCTCTCTTCGGCATCTTTTATATAGCTTTTTGTACGCTCTGGACTTCTGTGCGCCGATGAAATTATAAGTTCATACGGTACACCGAACTTCTCGAGTGTCTTGGCGCACTCTTTCATAACCTCGTAGTCACTCTTGCTTCCTATGATTATGGATACGAATCTCATTCCCTCTCCTTGCTTGTATTTTTATTTTCTGAATCCGCAAGCGAAACCCGAATCTCGGGACTCGCTTCCGGATTCCGCTCATCGTTGCCCGGCATCGGCTCGCCGACGGCAGTCTCGTTCGCTTTCTCTATCAGTGCAAATCTGAAGCTGCCGTGATCCTTTTTCAGAGTGAAGCCGAAAAAGTAAAACGAGGCGAAGATCGCGACAGATGAGTAGATGATATTTCCGACAAGCATGATAATCTCTTTTTTCATACCGAGCATCGCGGCGAAAAAGGAGAAAACCGCAATCAGAACCAGCGATCCGACAAACGTGGCGACTATGGCTCTCCACTGCATGGCCCACCACGCCAGAAAAACCCTCTTGTTCGTCAGCTTCTCATCCATCAGGAGACTCTCTCAAAAACGTAAAAGGGGGCAAAGAGCCCGGCAGAAGAATAGGGTTTTCATTCCCGCTGTGAATGACATCATACCTTCTGCCTTTAGGTGTTTCGAGCCGCCTGAATCTGATGTACCAGCGTCCGTCCCTCTTGAAAATCTCGCCCCGCTCGTTCTCGACCGGCTCCCTGATCGGCTCCGGCGAGAAGATCTCCATCTCCTCGCCTTCAGCCACCCTGTCCCTGGCATAAAAGGCAAGCCCGTGTTCATCCACGATAGCCTTGACTTGACGGGTCCCTTCGCTTATGGAGCTCTCAAGACTCTGCGTACCCCCCTTTTCGAACGGGCGGTGAATCAGGTAGGCATCCGTAAAGCCGCGATGTTTTGTCGTATGTAGCTCCTCCTGATACTTTCGAGGATCAAAGCGTCCGGCATAAAAATCATCGATCGCACTTCTGTAAGCGTGTGCCGTGACCGCCACATAATATGGACTCTTGGTACGCCCCTCTATCTTCAGGGAGTCGACCGCGCCGCTTTTTAGTATCTCGTCTATATGCGAAGCGAGATTCATATCCTTCGCATTCATGATATAGGTGCCGACGCCCTCCTCCTCTTCGAGCCTGAATGTTACACCGGTCTCCGGATTTTCGGCATAGAGTATGTAAGGAAAGCGACAGTCGTTCGCACAGCTTCCCCGATTGGGGACCCTGCCGCTTTGAACGGCACTGACAAGACAGCGCCCGCTATAGGCAAAACACATAGAGCCGTGCACGAAGATTTCAAGCTCCAGATCCGGAAGCTCGCTCTTTATCGCTTCGATATCCCTCAGACTTATCTCCCGTGCCGCTATGATACGCCTGACACCAAGATCGTAGTAGAACCTGGCGTCCAGAACATTCATGACGTTGGCTTGCGTAGATAGATGGACAGGTATATCCGGAGCGACCTCGAGAGCCATCTTCACAAGACCGGGTGTAGCGATTATAAAGGCGTCCGGTCCCATCTGTGCCATCATCTTCATATGCTCTTTGTAGAGCTCCAGCTGAGAGTTGAAAGGGAAGCCGTTTACGGTTACATATACTTTTTTGCCGAGAGAGTGGGCATAATCTATCCCCTCTTTGAAGCTTTCGTAGGTAAACTCCTTGCCGCTTCTTATACGGAGGCTGAAATGGCTGACACCGCCGTAGACCGCATCCGCTCCGTAAGCGAGAGCTATTTTCAGCTTTTCGAGATTGCCGGCGGGCGAGAGGAGTTCGACCATACGTCTATTTTCCGAACTGGGCTATGAGAGCTTCTATGTCGTCGTTGCTTATAACATCTTCGGTACCTGTGTCTCCTTCTATATGGCGGGCGGACTTGACACGTTTCTCGTCATCGATACTGCCTTCAAAAAGCGCACTCATATAGCGGCTTAGCGCCCGCATGATATTGATGACCCGCTCGATCTTCTGTCTGTGGATATCCTGGTACTGCATAGTATCCATGGCTCCAAGGATCTGGTCGTTGGCACTTTGAAGCATTTCGGTTATCTCGTCGGAGATGGTGCGAAGCTCGGACGCCTCGTTCGCCGCACTCTCAAACCTCTCGATATTGGGAAACTTCCGCTTCAAAGTGGAGAAGAGCTCTTCGAAACCTTCCGCGATGACCTGAATCCTTTCAACGGACGAGAGGGTACCTTCTATGTCGTTCATCACGGCATCGAGCGCATCGAAAATTTCACTCGCCTTCTCTTCGGAGTCGCGCGTAACGTCGTCGAGCTGATGCACAACCCTGTGCTCCTTGGTAGCCGGCGGGGGAATGATAGCCTCTTCCTCGTCATCCTCCTGCGCCATCGAACCGGCCTCGTCCGCCTGCTCCTCGCTCGTCAAATCCTCTGCTTCCAGATCAAGGTCACCGGCCATCAGTGCATCCAGCTCTTCTTGTGTCATGCGGCTCTTCCTCTTTTTTTGGGATCTTTATCTAAAACTCTTATGGATAGATTATAGTGCGTTCTTCATTATAGGAAAATTATACCCTCTCCCTAACGATCTCTATACGGTTTACGACAGCATAGAGTGTGGGCAGATAATAGAGATTGAGCACGGTTCCCCAAAGGAGTCCGAAGCCTATCGATACGGCTATCGGCTGAAGTATCACCGCCTGCCCCGTGGCGAAAAAGATCAGGGTCGAAAGTCCGAGAAAAGTCGTAGTGGTGGTAATAAGGATCGGCCTTAGCCTAAGTTTTGCGCGCTCGAAGAAGGTACGGCTGTCGTGAGTGGCGTGCAGAAAATCGAGCATGATGATACCGTCGTTGACCACCACTCCGGCAAGCCCAAGAATCCCTATGATTGAAGTCATCGACAGATTGATGCCAAGCAGCGTATGCCCTATGAGCGCGCCCAGAATCGAAAAGGGAATCACCGACATCACCATGAGAGCGTATTTGATCCTCGAAAATATCAGAAGCAGCGCCACAAGGATCAGGAAGATAGCGAATATTGTGGCCCTTTTCATCTCTTCCGCCAACTGCGTATTCTTCTCCTTCTCGCCGAGTAAGACCACTCTGACACCGCTCTTTCTTATCTCATCCAGCAGCGGCGATATACGATCCAGAACCATGTTTGCGGTTATTTTATGCTTGTCTATGGAGGCGAAAACACTCTTTACCACTTCACCGTCACGCTTTTTTATCTGTGCGAAGTCCCTCGAGATTTCAAACTCGGCAACATCGGCAAGCTTCACCAGTCTGCCGTCAGAGAGCGGAAGGGTGAAGTTCATAAGCTCCTCGATGCTGTCTTTGTAGAGGCTTTCGGTACGAATCTCCACCACCCCGTCACGGCCGAATGTCAGCGCCTGTCTCTTTTGAAGCAGATATCCCGAAAGAAGGCGCGCCACCTCGCCTTCGCTAAGACCGAGTTTCTGCCCGTAGTCGTTTATGCGTAGCTTGTACTCCTTCTTGCCGTATTTTATATTGTCGCTTATTCCTACCACTCCCTCAATTTTACCCAGAGCCTCTTTCACTCTTTGCATCTGCGATACCACTAAAGACTCATCCGTACCGAAAAAATTGATCTTGATATCGTTTCTTACGACACCGACGTGCCTTTGTCTGATACCGAGCTCCTCCATGCCGTATCTGCTCTTGTAGGGCTCCACGATTTCCCGAAGCGGTCCGGCAAGCTCGTATGTCTTTTCGCTGCGTCTTTTATCGGGATTGTCGAAATTGAAAGAGAGATTGAATATTGGGTTTATATATCTGTTTACAAAATCCTTTTCGATCAGATCGTATAGTTCGATCGTGATATAAAAAGCCCCGCTGTCACTCTCCTTTTCGCCGCCGAGTGTCGTCCTGGATCCCGCTACGGCGGATATAGACTTGATACCGAGCTCCTCCTTGTGCTCCGCTATCTTTTTCGTAATCTCTTTCGCGACTTCGTCCGTTCGCTCGAGCGGCGTATTGGAATCGAGCTTGCCGGTGACATAGATATAGTTGCTGTCAAAACTCGGAAAAAATTGAAAATTCAGAGCTTTCAGCTGCCATAGCGTAAGAAGAGGAGTGGCTACAAGAAAGAGTGCAAGAAGACTCTTTTTGTGCCTTATGCAAAAACGAAGCGTCCGCTCGTATACCCTTTGTAGCGGACTCCAGTCCACCATGCTCCGGTTTTTCGAGAGAAACTCTTTCGCATGAAGAGGCAGGAATAGAAAGCTCTCTATCAGGGAGCCGGCCAAAACGGCCACCACAACGACCGGAATGAGAACGATAAAGTGCGATATTTCGCCCGAAAGCATAAAAAGCGGCAAAAATGCGGCAAATGTCGTAAGAGTGGCGAGAGTGACAGGAAGAACCATCTCTTTGACGCCTCTTAAAACCGCTTCGTGCCTCGACAGACCTTCGTCGATATACCTTTGGATGTTTTCAGCCACGACGACGGCATCATCCACGACTATACCTATTACGATAAGAGCGCCGAGAAGGGAAACGATATTGATCGTGTAGCCCATATAGTAGAGAATCAGAAGTCCTATCGCGAAAGAGAATGGTATCCCGAGAGTCACAATCGCCGCTATACGGAAGTTTATAAGAAGCGCCATGGTCAAAAAGATGAGCACCAGTCCTATCAGAATATTGGAAGTTATGACATCGAGTCTCTTCTTTACCGGTTTTGAGGTATCGTGGTAGATATCGGCTATCAGATCCCGATTCTCCTTGCTGAAGCGCTCCACCGCAAGACGCACCTTTTTTGAAAGCGAAATCGCATCACCTCTGGAATCCTTGTAGACTTTCAGGGTGATATTCTCAAGAGCGTTGAATGAAGAGAGAGTGGAGGTTTCCGCAAGTTGCCTGCTTACACTGGCCACCTCTGCAAGCGGAATATACTTTCCGCCTACCGACACGAGCGCTTTGCGCCACTGTGCCTCATCTTTCCATCCGTGGGCTGTAGATAAGAATATATTGTCTCCCGGCTGTTCTATATCACCTACGGGATAGATATACGATAGATTTGAAACGGCCGAGAGAAAACTTGCCGGATCGATACCGTAGGCAATCAGTGCCCTGGTATCTATCTTTAGCAAAATCTCCTCGTCCGACTCGCCGTATATTTTAACTTCGGCGATATTCTCGAGCTCCATTATCTTTCGCTTGAGCCTCTCGGCAGCCTCCACGAGCGAAGCTTTCGGCAGGTTTTCGGAAGATAGAGATATGGACAGAAGCTCTCTCTTTCTTGTCAGGTGCACGGCGACCGGCTCGCTCATGTCGGAGGGAAGATACTGGCGACTGGCCGCTATGGCATCTTTTACCTTGCTCAAAACATCTGTCGGATCGGCTTCATCGTCAAGCGTCAAAATGATATCGAATCTGCCCGGAACTATCACGGTCTCCGTAGTTTTTATCCCGCTGATCCCCTCGATGGCATCTTCGATATCTCTTACCGCCATCTTGTCGAGTATCCTGGTACTGGAGCCGGGATATCCGCCGCTTACGGCAATCATATTTAGTGTCACATCCGGAAAGAGCTCTTTTGGAATCTGCCTGTAGGCGTTTATCCCCATAACAAGAATAAAGATCAAAAGTACGTAGTTTAGTCGTCTGTTGTTTATGAAGTATTCGACAATTCGCATGCGCTATTATGCCCTAATACTCTTTTAAAGAGCCAAACAGGACACCTTTTTGGATATAATCGCCCCATGATTGTAAATGAATATCTCGAACTCGGAAAGATAAACACTCTTCAGGCGACAAGAAGAAGCGAATACGGCATGGTTTTTTCCTCCTCCGAAAAAAAGGAGGTACTGCTGCCCAACCGGTATGTAGACGAAGATATGAAGGTTGGCGATATTGTCGATCTCTTTTTGTACCACGACAGCGAAGACCGCATCGTGGCGACGACACAGAGACCTTTTGCCATGCTCGGAGAGTTTGCCGTGATGGATGTGGTGGATACCGCTGCTTACGGAGCATTCGTATACTGGGGGATTCCCAAGGATCTTCTCGTCCCGAAAGCGCTCCAGCGCGAACCGCTGAAAAGGGGCGACAGACATCTGATCTATGTAGACTACGATGAAAGAACACACCGCCTCGTAGGGGTACAGAAGGTAGAGAGCAGATTCGATCGGCGCTCCAAAAGGCTCAAGCGCAACGAAGAGGTAGATATTTTGCCCTACAAAAAAACGGAACTCGGTTACAAGGTGGTTGTAAACGGACGTTACGAAGGTCTTGTATTTCACTCCGAGCTCTTCGGCGAGCTTACAATAGGCGAAACGGCGATTGGATATGTCAAAAATGTACGTGACGACGGAAAAGTGGATATCCTGACCCGTCCCATTGGAAAAAAGAGCGACGAAATCGCGGCACGCAAGATCATCGAGTATCTCAAAGAGCACAAAGAGGGCATGCCCCTCAACTACAAGAGCGATCCATCGAGAATAGAAGCGCTGCTGGGGCTTAGCCGAAAAAATTTCAAAAGAGCCCTCACCCTTCTAGTGGAACGGGGAAAGATCGAGGTAAAGCAAAACGGTACCTTTCCAAAAAGCGAGAGAGGAGCCTCCCAATGATCGAAACCCCGAACAAGAGAGTGAGAGTCGATCTTCACAACCATACTCCAAGATGCAACCACGCAGAAGGAAGCATCGATGAGTATATCCGAAAGGCTATCGCCGAAAAGATCGATATATTCGGATTTAGCGACCACGCTCCGATGGACTTCGACCCGAAGTACAGAATGGGTTTTGAAGAGATGAAGGCCTACGAGAGCGACATAAAAGATGCGCGTCAAAAATACCGCGGCACCATAGATATCCGGCTGGCATACGAAGTGGACTATCTTCCCGGACATATGGACGATCGGGTACTTGATGCGGATGTAGACTATCTGATAGGCTCTGTCCACTTCATACGAAAGTGGGGGTTTGACAATCCGGAGTTCATAGGTAGATACGAAGGCGCCGATATCGACACTGTATGGCAGGACTACTTCGACCTGGTGGAGATGATGGCGAAAGAGGGCAAGTTCGATATAGTGGGCCACCTCGACCTGATAAAGGTCTTCAGATATCTTCCCAAAAAAGATGTGAGGCTCATTGCCGAAAACGCCATGGACGCTATAAAAAGATCCGGCATGGCCATAGAGATAAACGCCGCCGGCTACCGAAAGCCGATAGGTGAACCGTACCCATCCAGAGAGCTTCTTCAGATGGCTTACGAACGTGATATACCGATAACTTTCGCATCCGATGCGCACAAACCGGAACAGGTCGGATATAAAAAAAGAGAGCTTGCGGATCTGGCCAGATCCGTCGGGTATACCAGGGCTGTCCACTATATAAAAAGGGATCGGGTCAGCGTCAGATTTTAAACCGGTGTAACCAATCGACCCGCTTTCGCGACTGCCTCTTTTTTAATCAATCCTTTCACTTGGGCTTTACAGATTTTTTGTTACAATACCCGATATTCCAAAATTCCCAAGGAGAGACAATGGGCAAATTCGTCAACAATGTCGAAGAGTTCTTCAGATTCTGTGCGGAAAACGATGTAAAATTCGTTGACCTTCGCTTCACCGATATAAAAGGCGCATGGCACCACCTGACCTATCTTCTCAGTGCGCTCGACAAAGATATGCTTACAAACGGCATGCCGTTTGACGGAAGCTCGATCGAAGCGTGGCAGCCTATCAACAAATCCGACATGATCCTCAAGCCGGATATCGAAACTGCGTTCCTGGATCCCTTCACCGCTGATCCGACAATCATCGTATTCTGTGACGTATATGACATATATAAAGGTCAGATGTACGAGAAGTGCCCCCGCTCCATCGCGAAAAAGGCGCTCAAGTATCTCGAAGAGTCCGGTGTGGGTGACGTAGCCTATTTCGGACCGGAAAACGAGTTCTTCATCTTCGACGATGTACAGATCAAAGACGAGATCAACGAATCGTACTATCGCGTCGACAGCGAAGAGGGCGAGTGGAACGATCCAAGCCGCAACGACGACTTCGGAAACATCGGCCACAGACCGAGAACCAAAGGCGGCTATTTCCCGGTAGCTCCTACCGACAGTATGGTCGATCTGCGCGCAGAGATGATGCAGGTACTTGAAGAGATCGGACTCGAAGTGGTCCTCGGACACCACGAAGTGGCACAGGCTCAAGGAGAGATCGGCGTCAAGTTCGGCACACTCGTAGAGGCGGCGGACAATGTTCAAAAATACAAGTATGTCGTCCGCATGGTGGCGCACCTCAACGGCAAAACCGCCACATTCATGCCCAAACCGCTTTTCGGCGACAACGGAAACGGAATGCACGTACACCAGTCTATCTGGAAAGATGGCAAAAACCTCTTCTACAAAGAGGGTGAATACGGAAACCTTTCAGAGACTGCACGACACTACATGGGAGGTGTCCTCAAGCATGCACAGGCTGTCGCAGCCTTTACAAACGCTTCCACGAACTCCTACAAGCGACTTATCCCCGGATTCGAAGCGCCTTCGATTCTTACATATTCGAGCCAGAACCGATCTGCTTCCATACGTATCCCCTACGGTGCGGGCGAAAAAGCGACACGTATCGAGACACGCTTCCCGGACAGCAGCTCATGTCCATACCTTGCGTTTACCGCTCTGCTTCTTGCGGGACTCGACGGTATCAAAAACAAATACGAGCCTGTAGGACCGATGGATATCGACCTCTTCGAGCTCAGTCTTGACGAAATCAGAGAGAAGGGTATCCAGCAGATGCCGCACACTCTGCGCGAAGCTGTAGAGGCTCTTATCAAAGACAACGACTTCCTCAAGCCGGTTATGACGGACGAGTTCATCGACACTTACAAAAACTACAAGTTCGAAACTCAGATCTGGCCCGACGAGTCTCGACCGACAGCATTCGAATTCAAAACGACATACTCCTGCTAATCTACTCCGCGCCCCCGGGCGCGGTCCAATACATTGACATCCGTTTAAACTCCATTGACCGCCTGTTGATCGCACTCGTGTAATATAGATCGATTACAAAACGAGGGGAATCTGTTATGGCTATACGACTTTTCGCTCTTTTTTGCGCCGTTGTACTCACTATCGGTTCCGCAATACAGGCTCCGCACGAGAGCACGGATAGAGCCGGCTTCGATAGAGTCCCGATTTTCAAGAAATAAGAGTATAATATGTTAACGATACAACCGTCACCGTCAAAAATCCATCAAAAAGGCGGGTTCATGATCAATATTCTGATGATAGAAGATGATATAGATATAAGCACACTCTTGACAAAGTTTCTCGAACAGTACGGCATGAGAGTCCAGAGTGTCGAGACACCGAAAGCTGCGCTGAATGCACTTGAACTCGACCATTACGACCTCATCATTCTCGATCTTACTCTTCCCCAGATGGACGGACTGGAGCTTTGTAAACTTATCAGAAAAGACTACGATACTCCCATCATCATTTCGAGCGCAAGAAGCGATCTTACAGACAAGGTGATAGGTCTTGAATACGGGGCCGACGACTATCTGCCCAAACCATATGAACCGAGAGAACTTGTAGCGAGAGTTCAAAGCATCCTGCGCCGCTACCGTCCGACACTACAGCCCAAAAGTTCGGACTTCGAGCTGGACGAGAGCAGAATGCAGATACGCCACAAGGGTGAACTGCTCGATCTGACTACCGCCGAATACGAAATAATGAGACTCTTTTTGCTGAATCCCGCTACCGTATTGAGCCGGGACTATCTGGCCAACAATGCGGAGTCCATCTCGTGGGAGAGTTCCGAGCGTACCATCGACGTTATAATAAGCAGAATCAGAAACAAGATAGGCGACAATCCAAAGCAGCCCAGATATATAAAATCCATCCGCGGGGCAGGGTATAAATTTACACCGTGAACCGACACTCAATCTTTTTCAAGCTCAACCTCATCTTCATCTTTGCGATAGGCGCTCTCATAGCCCTTTTTGCGATGATGGTAAAAGAGATAGAGAGTCAGGAGATGCGGATGCTGGAAAAAAAGGCGGTCAAATATGAGGCCGACATCCGCAAAATAGTTATCCAAAGCTCCGACTCACTGCAAAAGAGACTCAAAGAGCACGGATATATACCAATCGCGCATCCGGAAGATATAAATGTAAATCTGCGCCCTATTTTCAGGCCGCCGCCTCCATCCTTTTCGCAGGATCTGCGCGAACGCATAGAGGATGGCCGGCTTAGAATATACAGGGACAACGAAAGAATCTATTTCGAACTTGTAGGACCTGAAAGTTCCAGAATGGTTGCCGCACCTATAGATATATATCAGCCGAAGTGGATCGCGATTTTTTTCGGCGGCATGACAGGTGTCATCATCCTGCTTTACTGGACTCTAAGAAGAAGTCTGATGCCGCTGAAGACTCTGGCAAAACAGATCAAACGTTTCGGCGAAGGGGAGATGGACATCTCAACGAGATCGAAAAATCGTGACGAAATCGCATTCGTCGCAAACCAGTTCGATTCGGCGGTCAAAAAGATCAAGGCGATGAGGGAGGCCAGAACTCTGTTTATGCGAAATATAATGCATGAGCTAAAAACACCGATTACAAAAGGCAAACTCAGTGTCGCTCTGCTCAAAGATGAACAAGAAGCCAGAATTTTGCAAAAGGCATTCAGCAGAATGGAGTATCTGATACACGAGATGGCCGAGATGGAGATGATCACTTCACAGGCTCTGGATCTAAATCCCATCCGTTGCGATTTCCGTTCTCTCGTAAAGGATGCCGCCAACCTTCTTTTTATAGAGAGCGAAAAGATTCATATGGAGTGCCAGCCATGCTTTATTGAAGCGGATTACAACATGATGGTGATCGTGCTGAAAAACCTTATCGACAACGCTATAAAGTATGGGGAGGAAGAGAGCGTACGCCTGCTCTGCAAAAAGGGGACGATTGAAGTGATCAACAAAGGCGAGCCTATGTCCAAGAGCTTCAAAAGTTTGACCGAACCCTTTTGCAAAGATGCAAACGGTCATAAAAAAGAGAGCTTCGGTCTCGGTCTTTATATCGTAAAATCGATTCTCGACGCCCACGGGGCAACCCTTTCGTATAGGTACGAAAAGGGGTACCACATCTTTTCGATAGAGGGGCTCAAGACGGCCGCTTAGATCGCGCGGGCTATGAGCCTGTTGAGCCGTCTGTTGAAATCGGCTATATCATCCACTTCTACGCCGGCAGCCATCTTCGCCTCATCCAGTACTACGTGGGCTATATCGCGCGTAGTCTGCTCGTCATCCTTTTTTAGCAGCTTTTCAAAGATCTCGTGATCCGGATTTATCTCCAGTATCGGCTTGGGCGAAGGAACCTCCTGACCCATCTGCCTCAAAATCTGCTGCATCGCTATATCCGGATCGTTCTTGTCGAAAACTATCACAGCCGGAGAATCCTTGAGCCGTTTGGTCAGCCTGATATCCTTGACGCTCTCTCCAAGCTCCGCCTTCATAGCCGAAACGATCCCGGCAAACTTCTCGTTCAACTCTTTTTCTACTTCACCTTCCTCTTCGACACTGGATATGTTCTGCAGCGGTGTACCCTCATATTCGGTTACGGTCGGCATCACGATGGCGTCTACTTCGTCATCGAAAAGCAGCACTTCGATATCCTCGGCCTTGAACTTCTCGAGCAGAGGCGAGTGGCGAAGCAGATTCTCGTCTTCACCCATTATATAGTAGATCTTCTCCTGACCCTCTTTCATAGCCTCCTTGTACTCTTTGAGCGTGACATAGCCATCTCTTTTGCTCGACTTGAAAAGCATAAGATCGAGCAGTTTGTCTCTGTTTTCGAAATCGCTGTAGATCCCCTCTTTCAGAGCTTTGCCCATCTCCTTGAAGAACCCTTCGTAAGCCTCTCTATCCTTTTCGAGCAGCTTCTTGAGTTCGGAGAGAATCTTTTTGACGCTCGACTTTTTGATTTTGGAAAGGATGATATTCTCCTGCAAAATCTCCCTGCTTACATTCAGCGGCAAATCTTCAGCATCGATAATACCTCTTACAAACCGCAGATAGGTAGGTAGAAGTTCACGCTCCTCGTCGGTGATGAAGACGCGCTTCACATAGAGTTTGACACCTGGCTGATAATCGACTCTGAACAGATCGATCGGCGCCTTTTTCGGAATATAAAAGAGTGTATAGTACTCAAGAGTTCCTTCCGCTCTGGTATGTATCCAAAGGAGCGGATCTTCACTGTCATGGCTGATCTGCTTGTAAAACTCCTTGTAATCCTCCTCTTTGAGTTCACTCTTGCTGATACGCCACAATGCGGAAGCCTTGTTTATCTGCTCCTCTTCACCCTTTTCGTTTACCAGATAGATAGGGAACGGAATATGGTTGGAGTACTTCTCCACTATGCTCTTTATACGCCACTCGCTGGCAAACTCCTCGGCATCGTCACGCAGATAAAGCGTGATCTGCGTTCCGTAGCCATCCTTTTTGGCCTCTTCGATCTCGTACTCGCCGTCACCCTCGCTAACCCATCTCCATGCCTTCTCTTCGAGCGGTTTACGACTGAGAACTTCAACCTTTTTCGCCACCATGAACGAACTGTAAAAACCTACACCGAACTGTCCGATCAAGTGGCTGTCTTTCTTGGCGTCACCGGTGAGACTCTCTATGAAGTGTTTGGTACCGCTTTTGGCAATGGTACCGAGGTTTTCGACCATCTCCTCATCGTTCATTCCGATTCCCGTATCGCTGACTTGTAGAGTCTTCTTCTCCTTGTCATACGAAATCACGATTTTACTCGGAAGATCGAGATCCTTGTATTTTTCGTCTGTCAGCTTGAGAAATTCGAGCTTATCGAGCGCATCGCTGGCGTTTGATACCAGCTCTCTTAGAAAAATCTCCTTGTTTGAGTACAAAGAGTGTATCATCAGATGCAGAAGCTGATTTACCTCCGTCTGAAACTCATGTTTCGACATTGCAAAACTCCTCTTTTTTTATCGGAATTTTACAACTTTGACAACACTATTGTCAAGTTTCATTATTTGAGGCATATATGATTTTATTCGTCTGGTCGGCTCCCGGATGGACTTACGAACTGATCGTTCAATCTCTGGATCGCTTTTTTGCTTTCGCTGATCACATCTTCGAGATCGCGCTGCGCCCTTTTTATCCACCCTTGCATACGAGACCGTATCAAAGGGCGATACCAGCGTGTATTGTGGCGAAAAGCCGAAGCGAGGTCCTTGTCTCCGGCTTCCAGTTTTCTAAAGACTCTTCGTCCGATGAAATTACGCACCTTGAAGTGCAAAAAGAGCAGAAGCGCCACAAGCACCGCTCCTGAAAGTGCGGCGGAGAGAGGCGAAGATGTGACAGTCTCTATAAAACCGAACTGAAGCTGCAAAAGTCCCAATCCGGCAAAGAGCAGGGCAAAAAGGACGAAATCGACGACTACGACCCGTCTCGCCCACTTTCTCAAAGCACGATCGAGCTTAGGTAGTTTCTCATCCTTGAGCTCTTTTGCAAAATCCTCAAGCGCCTTCGTGATTCTGTATGCCCTCTCTATTCCTACTTTGTCCATACGGGCGGTTATAGCATCGAGATCCTCGTCTCTTTTTCTTTTGAGTCTGGCGGCCTGCGCCTCATCATCTATCGGTACCATCGCCTCTTCGCTGTATATGGCAAAGAAGTTTCCAGCCACCAGGCCCTTTTGGGAAAGCGCTCTTTGCCAGGAGCCTATGACATCTTCGAGATTGTCCTCCTTGGCGGTCGTATCGATCTGGTTGAGAATATAGAGGATTTTATTGGCGTCACGATGCGAAATGGCAGCACCTACGAGATGTTCCAGCGTGTCTCGCATAGCTCCAGGCTCAGGATGCCTGGCATCGAAAAATATAAGTACCAGATCGGACATATCGATGATGTGGCTCGTGATTCGCAAAATTGCGTCCCGCTGACTATCCGCATCGAAGCCGGGAGAGTCTATGAGTATCTTGCCCTTTATGGAGTCGGTACGGACGCTCTTTAGCTGGAGATACAGGTTTACACGACTCCCCTCGCCGCGATCCACCTTCTCCACCTCTTCGCTGATATTGTAGAAAGGAAATCTTGGATCCGCATCGAGTGCGAGCCCGGGAAGTGTAGTCACCTCTTCGTCACCGCCGTAACAGATAACCGTAAACTTGTCATCCACCGCCTGATTTCCGGTGCTTTGTACCTTTTTGCCGAGATACTGGTTTATAAAGGTCGATTTTCCGGACGAAAATGTACCGAGAATGGATATTAGAGGCCACCAGGAGATATGTGCTGTGTAAGTATCCTCAGGGTCGAGAAAACCGTTGCTGTGCGCAACCTTGTCGAGAATCTCATACCGCTTGATAACATCGAGCAGCACCGGATTCTCCTCCGATAGATGAAGTTTAAGCTTTTTGTATCGCTCCTGCGGCGTCATAGGCTCCTCCATATATGTTTGACACTAATTATACTCTCTTTTGAACGCACTGCATAAAATCTCTTTAAAATCTTTCAATTAATCTGAATATTTGCCGTTCAAATGCGGTTTTGTAAGGGAGAGCGAAAGGGTTTTTTGTCATGTATGCCAAAAAGCGGCGGCGAACATGGATCGAAGAGTTCAAAGATCAGTCAAGAAGTCTATATCGTAAAATCGCGGTGCGGCCCTTTGCCGACCGCACAAGTAGGGCCGATCCATACAGAGGATCGGCCTGCCGGACATCAGTCTCCGTCCGGTCCGTCATGGCAGTCGTAGCATCCTATCTGCTGACCCGCCGCAAAGGTTTTCGTACCGTACTCGGTATCGAACGTTCTCGATGTCATCGCCTCGGAGAGGAATGAACCCCTGTAATCGCTGCCGTGACATACGGCACAACTTGTGTAGCCGCCGTCTTCGGCATAGTCACCATGCTCCTCGACCCACCTGGATCCTATCGTATGCATTCCGTGAGGTCCGCCGTCCTTGGTCAAAGGCACACTGGAGTGACATGCGCTGCACTCTCCTATGGTTCCCGCATACCCTTGAGCCTGAATACTCTGGATATTGTCTTCAGGTCGCTCGCTCGGATAGATCGCATGCGTAGAGCCATGACAAGCCGAACACTGCATACCGCCGTGACCGGAGCTATACCTGTACAGACTCGCTCCGTCTACAGGGGTATTGACGTTTGTAGCAAAGCGGTTATCCGTAGAGGCTCTCATCGTTCCAGTGACCATATCGGTGACCGCTTCCGTATACCGCATACCGTTTTGGTGGCAGCTCTGGCAATTCGGCTCGTCGAGCCACCCTCTTCTTTCTACACTGCCGACCGCGCTCATGACTCCATGACAGCTTTGGCACTGCATCTTGTTCGTACCGTCCGGATTTTTGGCTTTACCCATTGCACCTCTTAGACACTGCGTAGTAGCACCCGGATGGCAT
>JAMONQ010000151.1 GCA_027065635.1 Campylobacterales bacterium
TCTTTTGGAGCGCGGCGCAGCTTCGGTTACAGCTCTTGATGTCGGTACTTCGCAGCTACACGATAGCTTGAGGAGGGATACCAGAGTCGAGAGTGTGGAGTCGGTCGACGTAAGAGAGTACAGAAGTGTCGAGCCTTTCGATGTAGTCACATGCGATGTCTCCTTCATCAGCCTTCGCAACATTCTTGCGGATCTTGAGAGGCTGGCGGATGGTGTGATCATACTCCTTTTCAAGCCCCAGTTTGAGGTTGGCCGGAATGCGGCTCGCGACAGGCGCGGTGTCGTTACCGATGAAAGAGCTGTCGCACAAGCGCAAAGAGAGTTCGAACAGGCGTGTGCGGAGCTTGGCTGGCGCCTAATGGCCAAAGAGGTTTCGGCACTTCCCGGAAAGGAGGGAAACCGTGAGTGGTTTTACTGTTATATCAACCGTTGAATCGATAGCGCTCGGCAATTTCGACGGTATGCACATAGGCCATGCCGCACTTTTTGAAGAGCTCAAAGAAACGGGTGCCGTATGTGTCATAGAGCACTATCGCGCTACGCTGACTCCGCATATTTATCGGGGCAGGTTTACGCACAGACCACTCTTTTTTTACGATATGGATATGATTCGGGATCTGGAGCCTGAGGATTTTTTGCGGAGGCTCCGCCTCGACTTTCCCTCTTTGAAGCGTATAGTGGTAGGAGAGGATTTTCGTTTCGGTTCGGGCAGAAGTGCGGATGTAAAGAGGCTGAAAACACTCTTTAGCGGTGAAGTGGTTGAAGTGCCCGAAGTGAGTATCGACGGAGAGCCGGTACACTCACGTTTCATTCGATCCTGTATTGAGAGGGGAGAGATAAAAAGAGCAAACTGCATGCTCGGGCGCCATTATGAGATATGGGCGGAGGTTGTAAGAGGGCAGGGGATAGGGGCGAAAGAGCTTGTCCCTACTCTAAATCTCGAAACCGGCAGATTTCTGCTTCCCAAAGCCGGTGTATACAAAACATCCACATTTGTGGAGGACGAGTGGCTTCCCTCGGTCACTTTCGTGGGAAACAGAGTCACTACCGACGGATCCTTCTCGGTAGAGACACATATTCCGGATCGAGATATATCCAAGCCATCCGGAAAGGTAGGTGTGAGGTGGATCGGTTTTATACGTGAAAACAGAAAGTTCGATTCGCTCCGCGATCTTAAGAAGAGGATCGAAAAAGATATAGAGGTTGCAGGTGAAAAGAGATAGGCTTTTTGAAAAACCGCTCGAGAAGCAGTTCGAGTTCGATGAAGGGGTCGCGGCCGTATTCGACGATATGATAGAGCGTTCGGTACCCTATTATCGAGAAAATATGGAACTGATTGTAGACCTTGTTATCAGGCGTCTGCGCTCCGGTATGCGGGTAGTGGATCTCGGTTCATCCACCGGTTCCCTGCTTATAGAGATAGCCAGACGCTGTGAAGCCGATGTCCGGTTCGTAGGTGTCGACAATGCGGCAGCCATGGTGGAACTCGCAAGAAAGAAGGCTGAAGCGTTCGGTGCCGATGTGACTTTCGTGTGTGAAGATTTGATGGAGTTTGACTTTTCAGGCAGCGATATAGTCATAGCAAACTATACGCTTCAGTTCATACGTCCTCCGGTCAGAGCGGATGCGGTATCCAAAATAGCCTCTTCGCTAAATGAAAACGGACTCTTCATATGCAGTGAAAAGGTGCTAATGGAGGACTCCTGGCTAAACAGGCAGATTATCGATATATATCACGGCTATAAACGGAAAAAGGGGTATAGCGAAACGGAGATTATGCAAAAGCGGGAAGCGCTCGAAAATGTTCTGATCCCCTATACCATAGAGGAGAACCGCAATATGTTCAAAGAGTCGGGATTTAAAAGGGTGGATACGATCTTTCAGTGGGGAAACTTCGCTACCATGATCGCATTTTTGTAGGCGGGAAACCCGGCGGAAGCTTAGAGCTTCACCTCCGGGTTGGCCTCGTGTATCATTTCTCTTATGAGAGCGAAGATTTTGCTGCTCTCTTGCTCCATCTGATTCAGATTCTTTACAATGTCGTTGCGCTTGTCCGGTGTGAGACAGCTTCCTTTTGCTGCGCAAGGAACAGTCCTTAGAATGATATCGTGCACCTTCTTGTGCGGGTCGGCTATGGCCTGATAGGCTTTTGTATGGCCAAACAGCTCTTTGCCGTCGCTATCGTACCATTTCCCGAAGCGGCACTCGTGTTCGTCTCCGAATCTCTCGGCGAGATCTCCGTTTTCATTCAAAACGGCTCTGTATGCACTCGATTTGTAGATGATGTGGTCGACTTTTATCAGAGTGCCGAGGAGCGAGTCACGGATATATTTGGCCCCTTTTGCCGAAAGGTCTGCTACTTCGGCGAAGTTGACGAGTGACTCTTTGAAGGAGTTTACATCATCCTGCGATCCCGTAGCGATCTGCGTGATACGCTCGGAGTTGCCCTGGATGTCGTTGGACTCTTGCTGCAGGGTCTGGATCGTAATGGCTATCTCCTGTGTCGCTTTCTGGGTTCTTTCGGCGAGCTTGCGCACTTCGTCGGCGACGACGGCGAATCCGCGTCCGTGCTCACCTGCTCTGGCCGCCTCTATGGCTGCGTTCAGAGCGAGCAGATTTGTCTGGTCGGCAATATCCTTGATGAGGTTGACTACGGTACTGATTTCGCTTGTACGCTCATTCAGGGAGATGATGGCGTCGTTGGTATGGGAGATGAAGCGGATCAGTTCGTCGAGACTGTTGACTATGTTTTGTACCGTCGTCTGGCTCGCTGAAGCCTCACTGGCTGTAATACCGGTATTTTCGGCTATCTTTTCGAGGATTCCGGTGTTTCTTGCAATATCCTCCTGAATTACGGAGAGTCCGCTCGAGATACCTCCTGTCGACTTTTCGAACTCTTTGGAGAGCTGGCTTCGCATGGCGGACTTGTAGGAGGAGGCTATCGACTCGATAGCCCTGTTCAGGTGCGGAGTAGCGGCTTCGAAGTCGCCCTTGTAACCCTCTTCGAGTATGACCCTGTATGTTTTGCCCTCGTTTGCCGCGTCTATGGATGTGCGAATATCGCGCATGATCTGCTCTGTCTGATCGAGAAGGTCGTTTATACCCCAGGCGACGCTCTGGAGGGTATGATCTTCAGGAATATGGGTTATCCTGTTAGAGAGCTCTCCGTTGCCGGCCTTGACGAGTACGTCTCTGATCTGCCTGACAAGCGGATCGTTGAATATCTTGTCGCATCCAGAGCCGCCGTCCGACGGGATAAAGAGTCCTATTACGCTCAAGAGCAGGACTACGCCGCCGGCTATATAGGCACCTGTAACGAACATATATATCGCGGCGCCCAGCGAAACAAGAAGAAGTATGAGACTCTGTTTGTTACTGAAGGCCGAGGATAAATTCATCATATTCGACTCCTTTCTCGTCTAAAATCTTCTTCAAAAGTCTTTCGGAAGCCTCCATGCCTCCGCTTCTCTCTTCGGCAAGAAGCTTCTCGTAAAGCGGTTTTATCACTTCGAGTGCTCTTGCGGACGGTTTTCTGCGTACCGAGTGGTAGTCTCTGGCGTTTCCTTGTATATCGAAGGTGACGGTGACGTTTGCAAGTACCCAGTAATATGCTCCGTCTTTACATAGGTTCTTGACGTAGGCGAAGATCTCCTTGCCGTCATGAAGCCTCTCCCAAAGAAGTTTGAATATGACTTTCGGCATATCCGGATGTCGCAGGATGGAGTGCGGCTTGTTCAGCAACTCCTCTTCGCTGTATCCTGAGAGTTTGATGAACATCTTGTTTCCATAGATGATGCGACCCTTCAGATCCGTTTTGGAGACGATGAAATCATCTTCGTGCAGTGTCCGCTCGGTCGCGGTAGGCTGCGGTCTTCTCATGCTGTTTACCTCCTTGTGTACTCGTAAACCTCTAACTTTTCGTCTTCTCTTCTATCACGTTTTCTATGAACGCTTTTACATGCTCGTAACTATAGAGCTCCTTGAAACCCTGTATACGTCCGCCGCTGGCGTTTGGATGTCCCCCGCCTCCGGCCAGTGTCGCAGCTATTTCACTGACATCGACTCTATTGTTACTTCGTAAACCTATCGACCCATTTGGAGAAATGTTAAGTATGAAGTCTATATCCGGGTTGGCGACCAGAAAGGCGTTTCCTATTACGGAGATGTTTGGAAGAGCGTATGTGAGTATACCAGTCTTATCCCTGTAGGATATTTTCAGCTCATCCTTTTTTGTACTCAACAGATCGGTAAGGTAGTCCGCTACGAGGTTATCGAGGGTGTTGTCACTCTTTCCCGCACCGAAAAACGCCTTTTTGATTGCATGCATCTCGTTATCGAGCCTGATATGCGCGTCCGCTTCGTCTATCATACTGTGGGCCGACTCAATGAGGTGGAACTTGTGGGCGCGGTCATGCTCGTCAAAAAGGGCGCGTCCCACCTCACGCGAAGAGGCGATAGCTCCCATCAGAACCTTGCCGAACTCGAATCCCTCTTCATCTTTCAGCCAGATATCTATAGCGTTTACGGCATCCACGATCTGTCTGTATGATTTTATCTCTTCACATCCGAAATTCTCTACAAGCCAGTCGAAGGTGATCCTGGTGGCGCTTCTGGAGGTGTCCAGAAAGTACCATCCGTACTTTTGGGCCGCATCGCTTCCGCTTCCGTGGTGGTCGAGCAGTTGAAGCTCTATGTGGATATCCTTTTTGAAACTTTGCAGTTTTTCGATCTGCTGCTCTATAAATTCGCACTGTGAAACGGAGAGGTTGAGATCCGTAATGAGCAGTAAGATCTTTTTCGATCCATCAAGCAGCATCAGATCGAAAAATATTTTTAGGCGCCCGTTTATCTCGTCTCCGTAGTTGCTGTTTTGAAATTTTATATTTTCAAAACATCTGGATGCAAGAAACTGGCAGGCGTAACCGTCCAGATCGGTATGTGAAAGGTGATATACGCTATCGGGTTTTTTCATGGGAGTCCTTGTTTTGGTAAAGAGTGAAAAACTAAAAACTAAAAGTGAAAAGTTCAGGAGAGTCGCTTCGCTCCTTTATTAAATATTGTCCGACGCTCTGCATCGGCTCACTTTAAATTATTAGTTTTTAATTCTTCACTTTTCACTTAAATATCGATCTCTACGCTTCCAAGCACTTCGAACTTCGCATCCGGATCTATCTCTGCATGGCTTAAGACCACCACTTCGAGTCTGAAGCGCTCGAAAATCTCCGCCAGCGGTTTTCGAAGCATGGGATCGACTATCAGGATGACGGGTGCCACACCTTTTTGAAGGACCTTTTGCGCCTCTTCGCTGATTCTCTCTACAACCTTGTTTATCTGTCCGACATTGAGCAGCAGCTGCCGTCCTGATTCACTCTCTTGAAGGTGGTCGAGGAGTTTTTGTTCCGTCTGTGTATTGAGAGTCAGCAGTTTGATTCTTCCCTCCTGATCCTTGTAGAGGCCGGTGATGACACGAGAAAGCCTTGCACGTACCTGCTCTACGATGATGTCTACACTCTTGGTATACTCGGCCACGTCGGCGATCGTCTCCAGGATAGTCACCATATCCCTGATCGGAACACGCTCATGCAGCAGCTGTTTCAAGACGCGCTGTATAAGTCCCAAAGAGGCTACCTTTAGCGCATCTTCTACGACGACAGGATAATCTTTTTTGACCTTGTCCAGGAGTGACTGTACTTCCTGGCGCGTAAGGAGATCTTCGGCATGTTTTTTTACCAGTTCGCTCATATGGGTGGAGATGACCGTGGCGGGATCGATGACTGTATATCCTTTGATGAGAGCCTCCTCCTTTTTGTCGGCATCGATCCAGATAGCATCGAGACCGAATGCCGGCTCTTTGGTATGGATACCCTCTATCTCTTCGGTTGCCATTCCGCTGTTCATGGCCAGGAATTTGTCGGCATAGACTTCACCGCTTCCTATCTCTACGCCTTTTAGCAGTATCTGGTATGTGTTGGGAGGCAGCTGCAGGTTGTCCCGTATACGTACCTGAGGCATCAAGAATCCGTAGTCCACCGCGATTTTGCGGCGCATGCTTCTGATTCGCTCCAGAATATCACCTCCGCGACTCGTATCGGCCAGTTTTATGAGCTGATATCCGAGATCGAGCTCCAGCATCTCTACCTTGAGTATATCGTCCAGTGCGGCCTCTTCCTCCTCGGGTGTGGGGGTCTTTCTTGTCGGCAGACTCTCCTCCTCTTCCATCGGAGCGGGACCGCCAGAGGGTGCGAGCAGAGGCTCTTCGCCGCTTTGTCTGCGTATCAGAAAGCCGAGACCTACAAAAAGAAGACCGACAAACATCAACGGTACGGTAGGAAGTCCCGGTACAAGTGCGAACAAAAAGAGGATGAAACCGACTATGAAGAGTGTTTTGTACTCTTTTATGAGCTGGTTTATCGCACCTTCGGCGAAGTTCTTTTCATCATCCTTGCTGGCTCTGGTGATGATGATACCTGTGGCGGTGGAGACGATCAGAGCCGGAATCTGCGATACGAGTCCGTCGCCTATGGTCAGCAGCGTAAATACTCTGGCGGAGTCGGTGAGACTCATGTCGTACTGGAACATTCCGATGAGAAAGCCGCCTATGATGTTGATTATGGTGATGATGATGCCGGCGATAGCGTCACCTTTGACGAACTTGCTCGAACCGTCCATCGCTCCGTAGAAGCTTGCTTCCTGAAGAATCTCCGCTCTTCTTCTTTTCGCTTCCGCTTCGTCTATGAGACCGGCGTTGAGATCCGCGTCTATCGCCATCTGTTTTCCCGGCATCGCGTCGAGTGTGAAGCGTGCGGCGACCTCTGCCACTCTGGTGGCACCTTTGGTGACCACTATGAAGTTTATGATGACGATGATGGTAAATACTATGATACCTATTACATAGTTTCCTCCGACGACGAAATCTCCGAAGCTGGTGATGATGTCGCTTACAGCCTCCGGACCTTCATGGCCGTTGCTCAGAATCATTCTCGTCGTGGCGATATTGAGTGATAGACGGTATAGCGTTATCAGCAGTATCATCGTAGGAAAAGTGGTGAAGTCGGTCGGCTTTTCGATAAAGACCGATATTAGAATCATCAGTACGGATATGGCTATCGAGACAGTGAGAAAAAAGTCGAGTACTCCGCTCGGCAGAGGTACGATGATGATCGCCATGATGGCGATGATCATCGCGACAATCGTCAGATCCTTGGCACTGGCTATGGTTTCAAGAAACGGGATTGCGCGCTTTAGAAGTTTGGAGCGTGTCGCCTTAGCCAAGAAACAGCCTTACTTTTCGAGGATATCTTTTAGTGTCAGGTTCTCCAAAAAACCGTCGATTTTATTCTGCAGGCGGTTTAAAAAAGGCCAGATGACACACTGCATGCCGCGATCACTGGGGCAGCTCTCTTGTGAAGGGGAGCATTCAAAAACCGCCGGTGACTTTCCTTCGGCGGCATTTACCACTTCCATTATCGAGATTTCACTGAACTTTTTGTTGAGTGCGAAACCGCCTTTTGCGCCTTTGTAGGAGATAAGGATCCCGTGCTTTGCCAGACTTTGAAGAATCTTTGCGAGAAAGCTTTTGGAGATGCCGAGCTGTCTGGAGAGAGTGTCGACATCTTTGGGTTCGCCTCCTTCTCCGATAAGCGCCAATGAAAGGAGCGCATATTCGCTCGCCTGGT
>JAMONQ010000152.1 GCA_027065635.1 Campylobacterales bacterium
CAGAATCGTACCATCTGCTAAAGCTGTACGGCTGTTTTTTGAAGTTTTCATCTATATAGTAGATGGAGGTGCTTTCGCCGACTCTTGACGAGTTTGCAAATGTGACTCTCAAGGATTCGAACTTGGGTTTTGACGGGGAAATCTCTTCTGTTTGCGTAGTCGTTTGCGAAAGATGGTAGAGATTTGTAGGAGGCACTTTTTTTACTGTACACCCGCCAAAAAGCAAAATGGTCGTAACTATTATGCAAAGTCTTTTTCGCGATCTTTTCATTTTTGCTCCTCTCCCGGTCCAAGCAGCGGCTCGGCCTCTTTGAAAAGTAGATCTCTCGGGCTATTTCTGATCATGAGAGCGTCTTCTTGAAGCAGGTATATCAGCTCGCGGAACTCTCTAAGAAGAGAGTTCGACTCTCTGACTGTCTGCTGAAGCAATCTTTTAAAGTCGAACTCACCCGCCTCTATGCGTGCAGCAATGGAGTCGTTGAGCTTCGTGAAGGATTCGGCACTCTTTCTGACCGATAGGAGTGCCTTGTCTCCCTCCTCTCCCAGTTTTACGGTGGTCTCTTTTATTTTTTCGACTGTTTCGAAAAGCTGTGAACTCTTTTGGGAAGCTTCCGCAAGAGTATTCATTATGGTATCGAAGTTTTCTATATTCTTTTCATTCAATATTCTGTTCATAGAGTCCGATGTCTTATCGAGATTGGTCATGAGATTGTCGAAGTGCTCGATATTCTTTTCACTGAGTACTTTGTTGAGGCGGTCCAGCGCCTGGGATATCTGCACGGCCAGATCGTTTACGGAAGTGCCTATTTGAGCGAGGGTCGAGGGCCTGGACGGAATAACCGCGATATGGCCCGGTTTCGCCTTTATAACCGGTGCGCCTTTTTTGCCACCGATGATCTCTACATAGGCAATTCCTGTTATACCTGTAAAATTGAGTGTTGCGTACATTCCTTCGCGGATGGGGATATCTTTCGGGATTTGCAGCAACAGGCGAACACGTGTCGGATCACTGGGATCGATATGGATCTCCTTGACTTTGCCTATATCTACACCCATATATTTTACGGCTCCGTCTGGCGGAAGCCCCGCTACTGACTCTTTCATGTAAGTGTAGTAGTAGGAGTACTCTTTTTTTGTGTTGTATTTTCCCATCCATAGAGCGAATGCCACAGCACCTGCACCAAGAAGAAAGATAAAAAGACCCACAACTGTATAATTGGCTCTGCTCTCCATCAAATCATCTCCATTTTCATAGCTTCCAAACGCGTTCTGGCACGATTACCTCCGAAAAACTGCCCGATGAAGGGGTGATCGTTTTTCAAAACCTCTTCGAGTGACCCTTCGGCGACTACACGTCTGTCCCCGATTACCGCCATACGGTTTACGACACTGAATATAGTGTCGATGTCATGGGTGATCATCACGATAGTAAGCCCGAGGAGATCGCGAAGTTCGGCTATAAGATTGTCGAAGGCTTCGGCGCTTACAGGATCGAGGCCGGAGGTGGGTTCATCGAGAAACAGGAGCTTCGGATCCATTACCAGGGCTCGCGCAAGTGCCGCACGTTTTATCATTCCGCCGCTTAGTTCGCTTGGATAGAGTTTGCCCGCTTCGGTACCGAGCCCCACCATTTTCAGTTTAGAGTGTACGATCTCTTTTATGAGGTTTTTCGGCAAGGATGTATACTCCTTTAGCCAGACCGCTACGTTTTCTTCTACAGTAAGCGATGTAAAGAGCGCTCCGAACTGGAAAAGCACTCCCCATCTGCTTCTTAGATTCTGTGCATCTTTCCGGTCTATTTTGCCAAGGTCGTAGCCAAGAACCTCGATAGTGCCTCCACTCGGGCGCTGCAGCATAAGCATCTCCCTGAGCAGAGTGGTTTTGCCGGAGCCGCTGCCTCCGAGTATTCCGTATATATCACCCTCATATACCGTGAGATTTACATCTTCGTGTACCGTTTTGTTACCGAAACGGGTCTGCAGATGGCGCATCTTTATCACCGCTTTCATATATCGAGCTCCGTGAAGATTACGGAAAAGAGTGCATCCATAGCTATGACGAGAAAAATGGAGTTGACTACGCTCATTGTCGTGTATCGTCCTATGCTTTCGGTATTGCCGGAGACTTGAAAACCTCTGAAACATCCGACGGCTGCGATGATGAAGGCGAAAAACGGTGCCTTGAAGAGTCCGACAAGGTAATGTCTGACATCCACTTCCGTGTGCAGTCTTTCAAGAAACTGGGCCGCCGTTATGTCGAGCTGGAATTTGGCAACGAGTACTCCTCCGTAGATTCCTACGATATCCGCGAAAAAAATCAGAAGCGGCAGTGCGACCATCATGGCGATGATCCTTGGAAGCACGATGAAGCGGAAGATCTCGAAACCCATCGTCTTCATGGCATCTATCTCTTCCGTTATTTTCATTACGCCTATCTGGGCGGTGTACGCCGAGCCGCTTCGTCCCGCCACTATGATAGCCGTAATCAGCGGTGCGAGCTCTCTGGGAATGGAGATGCCGACCATATCCACTATAAAAATGTTTGCACCGTATTTTTGCAGTTGCACGGCACTTTGAAACGCGATGACTATACCTACCAGAAACGAGCTGAGCGCTACTATGGGGATGGCAGTGACTCCCGCTTTGTAGATGTTGATTGCAGTCTCTTTCGTTCTGAAGGTCAGGGGGTGTAGAACCGTATGGACTATCGCCGCGGCCGTTTGGCCGAGAAAGTTCATGAACAGAATGAAGTCCATATATAGGGAGACAGCATTTTTGCCGAGCTGTTCGAAAGGTTTGAGTATGACGGGAAAGCTGCGTGTTGGAGCAGGTTTGGCAGATGTGGCAAACCTTTTTACGAGGCGAAACATTCGACAAAACTCGGCGGAGATATTTTTTGTAACGACTCTTGTGTCTTTTTTCAGATCCTCGCGAAGAGAGATGAAAAAGAGCATCGCTCCGGTATCTAAAGACTCCATGCCGCCGACGTCGATATAGATCTTTTTTGCACCGGAGAGTCTGTTTTTTCCGTTCTTGTAAGATTTTTCGATTCGATCCAGGTTTTCTATACGCCATGCGCCCGAAAGGTTGAGCGTGGCGATATCTTCTGTGCGTTCGATAGTGATGAACCCTTTTTTACTCATAGAGCCCATTCTATCCAAAGTTTATTATATTGAGTATAAACCTAAAGAGTCTAAAAAGCAACGATATTCGCAATAACGGCTCTTGCCGGCAAGAGCCGCAAGCCTAACAAAAGCCGTCGGCCTGGGCTTCTGCCGTGATTTATGGAGGCTGATTAGTGTTCGTGCCCTTGATGAGAGCCTATGGTGTAGTTGAATTGAAAGATTACGGTTTCTACTTTTTTCAGCCTTCCATCCTCGTCATACAGGGCTCTGTTACGGTTGTACTGAAGACGGATCTTCGCGTTTTCGTCTATGTGGTAGAGCGCCATTACGGAGTAGCGGTAGAGATTTTCGGGAAGCTTCGAATCAATAGAGCCTATAACTACGTCGTTGCGATATATAGTATCGTATCTTGCTCCGATACTCCAGGCGTGATCTGGAGAGTATATAAGCTGTGTGTATAGACCACCCTGTTTTTTATATAGCGTCTCGGCGGATGAAGTCTCTACAAGAAAGCGTGAGCCGTCCATTTCTCTGCATAGCCACTCCGACTCCCAAAGAATACTCTGCTCCTTGTCTATGGTGTGCTCGACAGACAGGTCCATACCGTAAACCGAGGTGGTGCCGTAATCGGCATATGGATTCTCCTCATCCTGGAGACGATCTATTCTGGTACTTCCTCTGATATAACTGATACCGGTCGTAATATCGGTATCCGGCAGTCTGAACGACTCTTTTGCGTATGTCACAAGAAGAGTGGGTGCTCGTTTCGGTTCCGCAACTTCCGTACCGTTGTACGAGATAGCCTCGTAACCGAAGCTCGTTTCATTGTCGCCCTGAAACAGCTCTATACCGATCAGCGTCTTCTTTCTGTCAAAAGGGTTCCACTGAAGCTGTATCCCTACATCGTTTATACCGTGAAGTCCGAAGAGTGCTTCGTTTATCAAAGGAGCGTCGGCGAAGTGCCAGACGTGGTGATGGTGTGAATTGTGCAGTCCGAACTGCGAGTATAGCTTTCCTCCTCTCATCTGAAGGGAGTCGGAGAGTTTTGCGGTGATATATGCGGTCTCTACCTCCACGCTGTTTTCGCTGATATGCAGCACTCCATCGAAATCGAGCCCGTGATCCGGTCTGTATTTGAGCCAGATCTCCGCATAGTTGAAATTGAAGCCGTTTCTGGCGTTATATCCCGAATGTCCGTGACCCCCTTCTTCTGACGGTCCTATAATGGAGTGTGCGAGCCCCGGAAGCTCGAGATGGGAGGCTTCGGCATCATCTATATTTCTGTTTACGTATGATGTGTCTACGACCAAAGAGAGCGCAATATCTTCACGATGATCGTCGTGCCCGCTACCGGATGCATACAAAGCGGCAGCCAGTATTATATTTACAGTAGTTTTTTTGAACATTTTTTTCTCCGATATTTTTTTGTAGAGTTCTGATTATGCGAAGGGAAATATCGGAGGAGCACGTGCATCGAAGCCGTTGCCGGTGTGGAGTCTTCTTGGTGCCTGTACGGCTTTGGGTGAAACGAAACCGCAGCGGATCTGTCCGCCTGAAAAATCGGTAAACGGAAAAAATATTGGAGGGTTTAGCGACAGTACCAGACATATGGAACAATTCTCTTTATCCTTGCACTCCTCTTCCGGACTCTGATTGGAAGATAGGTTTTGGCTACAGAGAGTCTGAGTTTTCGGCTGCGCTATATGGATATGCAGATGAAATCCGGCGATAAGATAGCTGATGGCGGTAATGAAGAGTGCTATATGCAGAGTTTTGCGTTTCATCGATGCAATTTTAGGCAGAGTCCCATTAATTTCCGGTTAGCCGGCTTCAAGCGTCAGCACTTTGGTACTTTTTATCCGCGATTGGTATAATATGCAACAAAAAGCGGGAGACTTTTTTGCGAATAGACAAATATCTTAGCAGCGTCAATCTTGTGAAGCGTAGAACCATTGCTCAGGATATGGTAAAAAGCGGTGTCGTTTTCATAAACGGTTCACTCGCGAAGCCGAGCAAGGATGTAAAAGAGGGGGATACTATAGAGATTCGTTATTTCAAGGGTACCAAACGGTATAAAGTGCTCAAGATCCCTACGACGAAGACGATTCCAAAAAGCGCCAAAGAGGAGTATGTGGAGGAGCTTTCATGAGATACGATGAAGCCAGGGAAGTTTTCAAAAGACTTTTCGAAGGCGAAATGAATGAAGAGGAGGCCAGAAGAGTGCTTGTAGAGATGGCCGAACGCGGTGAAAGTGCCCAGGAGATAGCGGCAGCCGCGGAGGTCATGCGCGAGCACTCCATAAAACTGCCGGTCCCGGAAGATTTGCGCGAAAAGCTGATAGACAACTGCGGAACAGGCGGCGATAAAAGCGGGAGTTTCAATATATCGACTACGGTATCGCTGCTGCTTGCCGGAGCTGGATGCTATGTGGCCAAGCACGGAAACCGCTCCATAACGAGCCGCTCGGGAAGTGCCGACATGCTCGAGGCGCTGGGAGTGCGCCTCGATCTCGCTCCGCACCAGCAGGTGAAGATGCTTCAAGAGTGCGGATTTACCTTTATTTTCGCTATAAACCACCATCCCGCAATGAAGTTCGTAATGCCTGTTAGAAAGTCGATTCCTCACAGAACCATCTTCAATATACTCGGTCCGTTGAGCAATCCGGCAGGTGTGCAGAAACAGCTGATCGGGGTCTTTTCTGTCGACTATGTAGAGAGAATGGCCGAAGCTTTGAAGAGGCTCGGAAGTCGTCGGGCGATGGTGGTAAGCAGCCTTGACGGTATGGATGAGATATCTCTGGCCGATAGAAGCGAAGCTGTGATGCTCGAGGAGGGGGATATACGGCACTTTGTCATAGATCCTACGGAGCTTGGCCTGCAGAAGGCTCCTTCTGAAGCGATAAGAGGGGGAGACGCCGTCGAAAACGCAAGGATCACTCATGGGATTTTAAAAGGTGAGACAGAGGGTCCCAAACTCGATATCGTTCTTCTAAACGCCGCCGCCGCTCTTGTCGTGGACGGGATGGCCGGGGATATGAAAGAGGGACTCGATATTGCTCGTGAAGCCGTAGATTCCGGTCGTGCGGCGACAGCTCTCGAAAAGATCATTCGTGTCTCTAATGCCCTATGATTAAAACTTTGGATGCCGCCCTGGATGGGCTTGCTGGTGTGGCGCAGGAGATAAAAAGCTGTCTGCCTGAGAATGCGGTCATCTTTTTAAGGGGTGATCTGGCGGCAGGAAAAACGACTCTCGCCAAAGCTCTGGCGAAGAGCCTGGGGTGTGAGGAGGCGGTCACTTCGCCGACATTTTCGATACAGCAGATTTACGGTGACAAGCTCTATCACTACGACCTTTATCAGTGCCCCAACGAAAAGTTTATCGCCATGGGACTGTTGGAGAGCCTGGAGGAGCCGGGATGGCACCTGATCGAGTGGGGTGACGAGGATTTAAGAAACATTTTGAAGAGCTACGGCTTCAATACCGCAGTCATAGAGATATCGGAAATCGACGGCGCACGCCGATACAGGATTGAAACGGATGCATAGTCTAAGAGCCGAAAAACTGAACAAGACGATAAAAAAGAGTGTAATAGTAAGAGATGTCTCGTTGAGACTCGATACCAAAGAGGTGGTGGGGCTGCTCGGTCCCAACGGTGCCGGAAAGACGACCACTTTCTATATGATATGCGGTCTCATAGGTGTAAGCGGCGGACATGTATATATCGACGACAAGGATGTCACGCAAGATCCGCTTCATGTACGCTCGAGACTTGGCATCGGCTATCTGCCGCAGGAGTCGAGTATCTTCAAGGATCTTACAGTTGAAGAGAATCTGCTTATAGCGGCGGAGGCTGCGAAGCTGGATAAAAAGAGTGCACAAAAAAGGATAGAGAATCTTCTGGAGCTATTCAATATCGAGCCTATACGAAATCGCAAAGGTATAAGGTTGAGCGGCGGAGAAAGAAGGCGTGCCGAGATCGCGAGAGCTCTGGTCAGCAAACCGAAGTTCCTGCTTCTGGACGAACCGTTCGCCGGTGTCGATCCGATAGCTGTGATAGATATACAAAATGTCATCAGACAGCTTCTGGATCTGGATATCGGCGTCTTGATAACCGATCACAACGTAAGGGAGACGCTCGGTATCTGCCACAGGGCCTACGTGATGCGTTCCGGAGAGCTTATGGCCGAAGGCAGTGCGGAAGAGATAGCCTCCAACACGGAAGTGATAAAACACTATCTCGGAGAACACTTTACGTTATGACGGAGAAGATGTCGGCAACTTCGCTCACGGAGTTCGTTAGGTGAAGCTTCGCCAGAGCCAGAATGTACATCTCAAGACCAAACTTTCCGGTACGCTGCGCAGCTGGCTGCCGATCCTGCAATCAGGGCTTGAAGAGTTGGAAGAGAAGTTGAGGGAGTATGAAAAGGAGAATCCCTATATGCAGGTGCAGTCAGGATTCGAGCAGCAGTTCTTGCCTCTTCAAACCCCAAAAGCGCCGTTACGCGGCGAATATAACTCCAGTACGGAAGTGATCGAAGCTATAACGGTA
>JAMONQ010000153.1 GCA_027065635.1 Campylobacterales bacterium
TTGGAAGCGGGAGAGTATATACTTCAGGTAGGAAAGAAGAAATTTGCGAGAGTGAAGGTGAAGTAGTGGAGTTCAAACCTGTAAAAATCGGAAAACATACACTGAAATATCCGATCATCCAGGGCGGGATGGGAGTCGGTATCAGTTGGGACAAGCTTGCGGGACATGTCAGCCTCGAAGGAGGGCTCGGAGTAATCAGCAGCGTCGGTACGGGATACTATGAAAACAGGGCCTATGTGGAGAAGCTTGTCTCTAACAGGCCTCTGGAAGTTGAAAACTTCTACTCCAAAAGAGCGCTTCACAAGATCTTCGAGAATGCCAGAAAGATATGCGGTGACGCGCCGTTGGCGAGCAACGTACTCTATGCCATAAACGACTACGGCAGGGTAGTGGAGGATTCGTGCGAAGCCGGTGCCGACATCATCATTACCGGTGCAGGATTGCCGACCAATATGCCGGAATTTACAGCGAATTTCCCTGATGTGGCTCTGGTGCCTATCGTCTCTTCTCCGAAAGCGTTGCGCCTGATATGCAGACGCTGGGAGAAGAGGTACGGAAGGATACCGGATGCCGCCATACTGGAGGGGCCGCTTAGCGGAGGTCACCAGGGCTTTACTTACGAGCAGTGCCTGATGGAGGAGTACCAGCTCGAAAATCTCATAGGGCCTGTAGTCGAAGAGGCCGCGCAGTGGGGCGGTATACCCATATTCGCTGCCGGCGGCATATGGGACAAGAGCGATATTCAAAAGTGTATGGAGCTCGGTGCTGCCGGAGTTCAGATGGGTACTCGATTTATCGGTACGTACGAATGCGATGCGCATGACAACTTCAAAGAGGTGCTTTTGAATGCCAAAAAAGAGGATATCCTGCTTCTAAAGTCGCCGGTCGGATATCCTGCCCGCGGTGTCAGAACGAACCTCATAGATCTGGTACAGAAGCGCGAGGGACCTGCTATCAAGTGTATAAGCAACTGCGTAGCGCCATGCAAGCGCGGCGTAGAAGCCAAAGAGGTGGGCTACTGTATAGCGGACAGACTGAGCGACGCCTATATGGGCGACAAGGAGCTTGGACTCTTTTTTACCGGCTCCAACGGATACAGAATAGATAAGCTCATATCCGTAAAAGAGCTGATGCACAAACTGGTACACGGAGAGTAGCCATAAGCCGCATCACGCTCTCTCTTTTTGCCATACTCTTCGCTACGTTCCTTGTAGCGTCGGACTCTTCCGTGAAGCTCGACAGAGCCGCGAAGGCTATCACGTCAGACTCCAAGTCGATAGTCTGGAAGGGGTACCACGACTATCAATCACTCTATATGAAAGCGCTGCTCGATCAGAACGAATCGCTGCAGGTGAAAGCGCTGCAGGGGCTTATTGAAGCATCGGCCATTTTGGGCCTCGATCCCACCAGGTATAAAAACTCTCTAAAACTGCTGCGTCCAGATCTGGTGAAAAAGAGCGCTTCAGCCGTTCGACCGGACAGCAAGAGGCCCTCGAGCTCTTCCAAACCTTCCATGCAAAAAAGCGACAAAACCTCCTCAAAAGCCAAAAGGCCGAGACTTCTCGAGACAAAAGCGCAAAACGGTCGACTCGCTCTTCACTTTTCATCGCGTGTAGATAGAAAGAGTATAAGACATTTTGTACTGGAGCGCAAAGGCAGATGGCTGTATGTCTACGACTTTAAAAACATCAGGATCCCGTTCTCCATCAAGCGTATCAGGGGAGAGAGCTTCAAGGAGATAAGAATCGCACAGTTCGATCCGCGCAGGGTAAGGGTCGTGATAGAGACGAAAACGAAGTACAAGCCTCTATTGAGAGCCGACGGGAAGGTGGTGACGATAACTCTTCCGGGAAGAAAGAGAGATAGAGGCGCCGGTTCGAAAAAGAGCTCGAAAGAAGAGGCTTCACATGCGGCGAAAACGTCATCTTCACCGCTTTTTGCAAAAGAGGGAAAAGTTTATACGGTAGTTATAGATCCAGGTCACGGAGGCAAGGATGCCGGAGCGGTAGGGTACAAGAAGAGACTCGAAAAGAGTGTGGTACTTTCGGTAGCCAAAAGGCTCGAAAAAGAGCTCGAAAAAAGAGGCTTCAGGGTATATCTTACAAGAAGCAGCGACAAGTTCGTCCCGTTGAAGCGCAGAACACGCATGGCCAACAAGAAGGAGGCGGACTTTTTTATCTCGATCCACGCCAACGCGGCTCACGACAGAAAAAGCAGGCTCAAGAGCAAGGGGATCGAAACATACTTTCTATCTCCCGCGAAGAGCGGGAGAGCGAAGCGTGTAGCCGCACTTGAAAACAGTGCCGATATCAGCGACCTGAACAGGTATACGAAGAGTACATATCTGAACTTCATCAATCGTGAAAAGATAATAGAGTCGAACAAACTCGCGATAGATCTTCAAAAGCAGATTCTGGCATCTTTGAAGAGGAAATACTCCGGCGTGGTGGACAATGGAGTGAGGGAGGGGCCGTTTTGGGTGCTCGTAGGGGCCCAGATGCCCGCCGTTTTGATAGAGATAGGCTATATTACCCATCCGACGGAAGGGGCGAGACTCTTCAATCCGAACTATCAGAAGCTGCTGGTCGAAGGTATAGCCAACGGTATAGAGAGTTACATATACCACAACAACCCGTAGCAGATCTATCGGGGAACAAAAGCTTGTCTGGAACAGATTTTCTTCAAGAAAGCGCGGTTTACTGCGCGTGGGCCTGCCGCCGGGGCAAACACAGCGTTAGCGTAGTATATGGGCTTTGCCGGTCGAAGCTTTGATTACG
>JAMONQ010000154.1 GCA_027065635.1 Campylobacterales bacterium
GCTCTACAAGCCGGGATTTATGAAGATCTTTACCGATCTGCCTTTCCTTGTACGGCTTGACAACCAAAAGCTTCTGCGCCGCTCGGATATGGAGCACGCAAAGAATGCCGAAGAGGAGGAGAAGTTCGAAGAGCAGTTCTATGCGATGAACGCCAAAACCGGAAAACCGGCATTGATGCCCGGTACCGAAGGGAGTGAACATCACACTCTAAGGCTAGAGGAGTTCGGCATAGATCCGGAGCTGGAGGGTGTCTGGACAGTCAAGACTCTCGAGGGTGAAGTCAAGGTTACAACAGCTTTTGAAATGCTCAAAAAGTCGGCTGCCAAATTTTCGCCGGAAAATACACAAAAGATTACGGGCGTTCACCCCGATGTGGTTCGGGAACTGGCTCATGATATAGCCAAGCCGAAAGTGGTGACTATTACTACGGGCTTTTCATTGAACAAATATTTCAACGGAGTTATGACTATCTGGAATATCGCTTCCATATGCGGATTGACGGGCCGCATGGGGCCCTACGGCGGACTCAATACCGAAAACGAGTTCAGTCTCAGCGGACTTGGAGCGCTTAGCGGATTCAGCGGCAAATATGCACCGCGATTCGGCTCCGGTTTTGTGGGCGAGTTCGTTTTCGGTGACGGTATGAAGACCTTCGATAAATACTTCAGCGACGAGGATGTGCGGCGTGCACAAAACGGAATGAGCAAGAAAGACTATATGGAGATAGTCCAGAAGCTGCTCGAAGAGGGCAAAAACGGCAAAGCCAACAATGAGTCACATCACGGTAACGTCGTCAAACCATGGTGGCAGCCCGATACGGCTATCATCGTGGCCGACTCCAAGTTCAGGAGGAACAAGGGAAGCGACTATCGTGAAGCATTTTTGAAAAAGACAAGGTACTTTTGCTATATAGACTTCAGAATGAGCGAAGCGGCTGTCTATGCCGACTTGCTGCTGCCGGCCAAGTCACACTACGAGGTCTACGACATCAGAACCAGCCCCGGGTACCACAGATTTACAAACCTCGCCAAGCCGATCGCCAATATGAAGCCGGTAGGAGAGGCGATGGATGAGTGGAGTATGTTCGCTCTTATCGCCAAGAAGCTCGAAGAGGTGGCCAACCGCCCCGAAAACAAGCCGAAGGCGAAAGTGAAGGATTTGAAGAAGTATGCGCGCGATGGATATCACGACCTGGCCAACTTCCACAAAGAGTTCACCAATACCGATGAAGAGTCTGAAGCGGCGGCGGAACCATATCTCGGTACAGACAAGCTGGCGGTAGAAGCAGCTTTGGAGAAGTGTGAACAGTATGAGCCGTGGACGATGGAGAAGATGTATAAAGCGGGCGGATTTTTGCAGCTCAATGAGAAGGCGGGAAAGACTTCGCCTCTCTACTCCGACAGGCCCTTTTTCACCTTCGAAGATCACCTCTACAAATTCGAAAGGATGGAGACGCTCAGCGGACGCCAGACCTTCTATGTCGATCATCCGATGTTCATCAAGCTCGGTGCGGCGACCAATACCGGTATGGAGGGTATCAGGCCGCAGGGCAACAGGTATCCTTTCGTACTTATGACTCCGCATGCTCGCTGGTCGATACACAGCAACTACAAGCAGAGCAGGATTTTGCAGCGATTGCAAAGAGGTGTTCCTTACGTACAGGTAAACCGCCTTGTAGCCGAGAAGAAGGGTGTTAAAGACGGTGATACGATCCGAATCTACAACTCTATCGGGGAGTTCTACGCGATGGCGAAGGTCTCCAGCTCGTGTCCGCCGGACGGTTTGGTGATGGAGCATGGATGGGAGCCTTATATGTATAAGTTCAAGAAGGGGCACAACGAAGTGGTGCCGACAGCCTTGAACCTGCTCGAGATGGCCGACGGATGGGGACATCTGAAGTTCGGAGGTCTCTGGGACGGAAACCAGTACGCCTACGACGGTGCTATCGATTTCGAAAAGGCCGATGTATGAGAGAGATAAAAAGAGTTTTTACAAAAGTGCGATTTGAAGCGACGGAAGGAGAGTGATCTATGTCTAAAAGACAATTAGCGATGGTAATGGATTTGAACAAATGTATCGGCTGCCAGACCTGTACCGTTGCATGTAAAACGCAGTGGACAAACAGAAACGGCCGCGAATATATGTACTGGAACAATGTCGAAACCTATCCGGGCACAGGATATCCGAAAAACTGGATGGAGCTTGGCGGCGGATTCGACGAAGCGGGAGATCTTCAGGCCGGTATCGTTCCCAATATCGAGGCCGATTACGGAGTACCCTGGGACTACAACCATGACGAACTGCAGTTTGGAGCGCAGCTTAAGCCGAACGTCGAACCGACATGGGGTCCAAACTGGGATGAGGACGAGGGAGCCGGGAATTTCCCGAACGACAACTATTTTTTCTATATCCCGAGAATATGCAACCACTGTTCGAACCCGGGGTGTCTTAGCGCCTGTCCAAGGGATGCCATATTCAAAAGAGATCAAGACGGAGTCGTGCTGGTGGATCTCGATCGGTGTCAGGGGTATCGATACTGTATCGCGGGGTGCCCATACAAAAAGATCTACTTCAACCCCAAAATCAGCAAGAGCGAAAAGTGTATTCTCTGTTTCCCGAGAGTCGAGAAAGGCTTGCCGCCGGCGTGTGCGCAGCAGTGTGTCGGCCGTATCCGTTTTGTAGGATTCCTCGATGACGAAGAGGGGCAGGTATACAAGCTGGTACACAAGTACAAGGTGGCGCTGCCGCTTAGAAGCGACTACGGCACACAGCCGAATGTATACTATGTACCGCCTACCGAAGCACCTCCGAAATTTGACGCCGAAGGTCGAATAATAGAGGGAAGCGACCGGGTACCGATGGAGGAGCTGGAACTTCTTTTCGGACCGGATGTGCACCAGGCCGTGAAGACTCTCAGGTCGGAGATGAAAAAGCGCAAGGAGACCGGCGAGAGTGAACTTATGGATATACTCATCGCATACAAACACTCCGATATGTTCAGGCTTGACCAGGAGTACTACCAGAGTATCGCCAGGAAGCAGGGATTCTCGCTCGCGCCTATAGACAACCGCTATATGCAGGGCAAGAACACCGAAAACAAATTCAAGTTCAAGGTGGTGGAATATGACTAAGATTACTACTTCGCTGCTGGCCCTTTCGCTGGCGGCATCGACGATGATGGCCGAAGGGGTGATATTGGCGCAGAAGACGGACCGTGATGTAACCAAACTGACACCGGAGTCCAAGGCTTGGGGGTATGTCAAGCCCACCACTATTCATCTCTACCCCCAGACCGCACTGACGATGAACGATAAAAAAGCCAACGCTCTAAACGAGGGAGCGAAAGCCAAGGAGGCGAGAGTAAGAGCGATTCACGATGAAAAGAATATCGCCTTTTTGTTCGAGTGGCCCGACGGTACGCGCTCCATTCAGCGCGGCTACAAATCGGATGTATATGCCGACGGTTTCGCGGTGCAGTTTCCTGTAAAGTATGACGATCCCGCAAAACTTCCATATATCGGAATGGGAAGCGACGGCAGAGCGGTAGTGATACATCTGCAAAAGGCTGTCGAAAAGGTTTACGAGCCAAACGGCAACGGCGACGTAGGCATGCAGCAGAATATTCTCAGTAAAAATGCCTTCGGCGACGAGACTGCAGAGTTCGCCCGAAAGGTGGGTGCGTTAGCGGTCAAGGATTATCAGCGCTCTTTCGTTTCGGAAGGTTTCAGGTCGATGACCGAAATCAAAGACGGCAGCGAAGAGTTTGATGCCGATATGAAATATGACAACAAGGTTTGGAAGGGGACACTCATAAGGCCTCTAAAAGACTCCTATCTAAACCTCGAAGGAGCCTTTCCGGTAGCGTTTGCCGCCTGGGACGGAGCCAGACTCAATCGTGACGGACAGAAGCTTCTTTCAAGCTGGATACCGGTAAAACTCGTAGACAGTAACGGTGGAGAGAAGCTGGTTTCGGAATTGACCGCTGCTGCTAAGGGGGATGCGGCACACGGCAAGGAGCTGATCGAGCAGAACGGTTGTACCGGCTGCCACCAGATCAGCGGCCTGAGTCCGAAAAACTATATGGCACCGGGTCTGGACAATGTGGGAGGCTACTCCACGAATGCCTATCTGCGCGAATCGCTGCTCGATCCGAGTGCGGTTGTAGTGCCGGGATATAACAGAAACGCCCATCCAAACGCTCTTTGGTACAACCTGGATAACGGCAAGCGGGTCTCTACGATGCCTCCCTATCCGCTGGACGAGAAGAGCATAGAGGATATGGTGGCATATCTCAAATCCCTCAAGTCGGAGGTGAAATGATGAAAAAGATACTACTTGCGACGCTTTTTGCGTTTTTTGCCGTTTCTCTTTTTGCAAGCAGCGAAGAGATCGAGAAAAAGGGCTTTTTGACAACCAAATGGTGTGCCGAAAACGATATGTTCAAGGATTGCCGTCTCGAGACGGCTGTCTGCGGATTTGCCGGATGCTTCAAGGAGTGGGAGTTTGGAGATCCTATCAAAGAGGAGCTGGTGCTTTATGTACATGATGACGGAAGGTACTATAAAATCACTCTCGACAAGATTCACAGAAGCGAGCTCGATGAAGCGATAAACAGAAATGAAGTAACGATCATCGGTTCATACGACAAGAAAAACGATATCATACACGCAAGAGAGTTCAAAGCTCCTCCTCCTCCCAAAAAATCCTTTTTCAAGGGATGCCTCTGATCATATCGCCCTTCGCGGGCGATATGGAACGGATCCGGATATTGGCTTTTGGAGTTGCGTTCAAATCCAAAAGCCAATATCTGTCCAATCCTGCTATGATTACACAATAGAATACTCAAGGAAATGCCATATGGACGAGAAAACCAGGCTCTATATCTACGCTTTTTTGTCGCGCCTCTTTACCGAAGAGCTCGATGATAAAGCGTTAAAGGATCTGGCGCAAAACGAGGAGCTGCTTGCTACGATTGGCGAAGAGACGCTCGAATGGTTTCAAAAGAGCGACTTCGGCGAACTCAAAGAGGCGTTAAACGTAGACTACAACTCCCTTTTTGTAGTGCATAACCATCCCATAGAGTCATCGGTAATGGATAGCAAAAACGAAATTCTGGTCGGCTTGCAAAACCCTGTAATGCAGTTTTATTTCAGCCACGGGTACGATCTGAATTTGGAGAGCTCCAAGCTATACGTCCCGGATCATGCGGGTATTGAGTTCGGGTTTATGCAGAGTATGATCAGTCAAAACGACAAGAGGTCCCAGGCCGAGTTTTTGCACAAGCACCTTTTGCAGTGGATCGTTCCTTTCCTGATCGCCGTCAAACCTATGGCTCAGACTCCGCTTTATCGGGATCTGTGTGATTTTGCCGTAGAGTTTCTGCTTTCAGACTACTCGATGTTGACAGATGAGACAGGAGAGGCTGATGCGTGATGAGAGTATCAAGTCCACGGACCTTTTCAAATTCGACTATTTCAAGTGTCTTCGCAGCGAGTTCGCCAAGAGTGAATGCAGTATCTGTATAGATTTGTGTCCCGAAGAGGCGATGGTTTTCGATCGCGCCAAACTGACACTCGATACAAGCAGGTGTACAGCCTGTGCCGCCTGTATGGGAAGTTGTCCTACGGAAGCACTGATTAGTGAAGCCTTCGATCCCAACCGTTTCGTCATAGAGTTTTCAAAAGAGAAAAACCGGAAAATCTCCTGTAAAGAAAATGTTCCGTGTATTGCCGCACTTTCGAGCGAGCATCTGATCGCTATGGCGTTGAGAAAAGATAGCGAGATCGTTTGCGATCTGGCTCACTGCAAAGAGTGCTCTCTTAACGGCGGCAACCGGGTTCTCGAAACAATCGAAAAGATTATAGAGGAAGCGGAAAGGTTTTTGCAGATATCCGGAAGCACAAAGAGGATAGAGTGTCAGCGAGAGCTTTTGGATGATGCTCCCAAAGCTGCGCGTCGAGGACTTTTGAAAAGAGTTGCAAACATAGTCGGGGATATGAATGAAGACGATACGATGGCCGAGCTGGCGAGTCTGGGCGGTGAAAAGCAGCCGTTGAGACGTATTCTTTTGAAAAACTCTCTCAAGCTCGAAGCGCAAAATCTTTCGCAAGAGACTGCGGTCGGTGCGGACTTTTCTTTTGTCGTGAACAAGAGAATCGACGAGTCGACCTGCACCAACTGTCAGGAGTGTGCGATGTTCTGCCCTACAGAAGCGCTCACCATACTTCAGGACAATACCGGTATCGTCTTTCAAATGGGCAAATGTATCGCCTGCTCCATTTGTAACGAAGTCTGCAAGCCGGGTTCGATTTTAAACGATGGAGCGTTCGATCCGGTGGAGTTCGCATTCGACAGAATGGAGTTGCTTGTCAAGCACAAACTGGAGATATGTGAAGAGTGCAAAGTGGCGTTTGCCTATCGTGGCGGCGAAAAGGTTTGCGACAGGTGCAGGGATTTCAAAGAGAACTTTTCCGACCTTTTTACAATGGCGAAAGATATCGAGTGCTAAAATACATCTATCGGAAAACCAGATAAGATTTGATTATCGAACCAAGGAGAACGACAGATGAGTCACTGTCCAATATCGGATGTCAGATCCGATCTCTATCTTGATAGAATCGAGGCGTTTATCGCAGCCGGAGGAATAGCGTTTTTTGCCATGACATGTACACTTGTCGCTCCGCTGCTTTTGATGCTGGATTATCTGTTGAAGATCGCTACCAAAAACAGAGCCGGATTGTTGAGACCGATTTCTCTTTACTGCAAGAGAGTGTTGGGGCTCGAAGATAAGTGGGTCGATGATGCGCCGAAGAGGTTTGCGAGGGTGCTCGGTGCAGTCATGATGGCGAATTTGACCATATTCTACTTTCTGGGCCTCCATTCGGCAGCGGTCATTCTTTCGGCAGTTTTTATCTCTTTCGCTCTGCTGGAGGCTTTTTTTTGTTTCTGTATAGGATGCCGACTCTATACATGGATACAGCGGGCAAGATCCCGCTAAGTTCATGCAGCCCTCGGCGCTTCTTCGCCTGACAGCTTTTCAAGGCTGCCGGCTGCTCCATGAAATAGTATAGCTGCACCCATCTTCGGGAGAGAGCTCGATAGTTCCTTTAAGCTCCTCCTTGACGATAATATCGACAAGCTCCATCCCAAAGCCTTTTCGTTCCTGCGCCCTTTCGCACCCTATGCCGTTATCTTTGAAAACCAGGATCTTTTTTCCCTCTCGCTCGAACAGTTTTATCGATATCGTTCCGTTTTTGTTCGGAAACGCATATTTCAACGCATTGATTATCAATTCGTTGAGGATCGTCCCGATATGGATCGCTTCGCTGCCTGCGGCGCTCGCGTTTATTTGAAGATCGAATTCGATGTTGTCGGCCCGGAAACTCTCCTGAAGGTACCGGACCAGTGTGCGAATATATTCATCCAGATCGATAACGTTCGCAAGATCCTGTTTGTATAGCATTTCATGGGCAGAACTCATGGCCTGGATCGAACCTTCGATCTCTTTGAGCGTTTCCGGCAGGCCGG